>JAKOOI010000009.1 GCA_022701475.1 Weeksellaceae bacterium | reverse complement strand
CGCGAATCATTCTTTCAAAAGTCTCCCGCTTATCTGCACCCTGTGATAAGGCAACTTCCCAGGTATTCGGCGGCAGCAGTGTATTTTTAACCAGATTGTGGATTGCCTGTTCATTGGCTTCTGTAGGTTTGGGGTGTACAAGGTTTATCACATCTACCAAAGACATTTCCATGTTGCTTTTTCTGTATTTGGCAATCTGGTATCCGTCATAATTTTCAAAAGCCAGGGCCAGTCCTTTTTTAATAGATTTAGACATTTTATAAGATCCTTTTCTGGCTTTCAGCATCTGAAGAAGGTCAATGGTCATATCCGGTCTGTTGGCAACTCTGGCAATAGCATCTTTCACCGGAGTGTTATGAATTTCATTAGCAAGGATCAGGAGCCATAGCGGTGTATGTCTTAATTTCTGCTCAAATCTACATTCAATTGCTAGCTCAACGATTTTTTCGCCGTCAACTGTATGGCACAAATCTTCGATCTGTTTCATAATCTCGTCAGCCGGCTGATAGTAATCAGATTCAAAAAGCAGGTTGGCCAGCGTTATCCTTCTCAGCAACTCGTAATCAGAATATTTTCCCGCTGCAGGAGAAAGTTTTCCCGCAATCACGCCAGCAGCAAAGGCTGTCTTTTTTGTATTGAATTTTGACATACTTATAAGTTTTATCGTTAATAAATAAAGAAGTGGTTAAAAACTAAGTAAGGTGTTTTTTTGGAATGAAGTAACCTTACTCTCACACCACTTCAGATTATCGGGAAGCTGGCCGGACTCGAACCGGCGACACACGGCTTTAAATGCGAAGTAACTTTATGATCACACCCATCAATAGGTTAAAATTATATAAAGTATTTACGTTGCTCTAACCTCTGAGCTACAGCCTCCTTCTAATTTGATACTGCAAAATAAACATTAATCTGCGCAGTGTTTTTGCGCACATGAAAATAATTGCCTGTTATATTATTTATTACTTAAAAATTTCTTTCAAAAACTCCCTATATCCTCCACGCATCCCCAATTCCTTTTCCGCAAACAATTCCTTCCTCATACCATCTACCGTTTCCATCGTCACCGGATTGAAGCCTGGCTTGTTTACTCCTTTATTATAAATGCCGACGCCGCGTTTCTGCCATGACGGAAGGGTGTTATAATTGATACCGTATTGAAACAGCAGTTCGTTTTTTCCGGCCTGGCTCAATTTTTCAATCTTTCCGGTGGCCTGTTTTGCGGTAAAGCCGTTGTTCCGTAAGGTCCAGTAGCAATAGGCGGAAAGGGAATTGCGGTGGGCATCTTCCTGCCGCCAGCAGAAATAATCCAGCAGCATTTCCTGATTAGGGATAGCGATGGTGCGGCAGTCGAAAACGCAGAGTTCCCGGAACTGCAGGCTGAAAAAGGCGCTGGCTTCCCCGGCCAGCACGGAATTGATTTTTCTGATCTTTCTGCTGAAGGTCTGGTCGTCTTTATCGATCAGCAATGAAATCTCATCGCTTTGGGTATAACCGTAGATGACTTTAAAACCGGTATTGAAGAGGTACCTGGCAGTATCAGTCATTACCTGGCCGAATCTTTCATCAAAAGGTTTATTCAAAGTGAGTTTTTCTTTGGTCAGTTTCGTAAAGCCTTTTCCGTCCAGTCGTACAATGATGTAATTTCCGGGAAGGATGTACTGCTCCGAAAGGTTTTCGTTCCTGCGCATGACTGCTTCGATTTCTTCAAATTTCATAAGGCGTGATTTCAAAAGTGTTATTAATGATTGTAACGTTGAATATTTTATCAAAGCCCTCTTCAAATCCGGGCTTTTCCAGTTCTTTGTATTTGGCTTTTATGCCGATCTCATTGATGCTGTCTTTCCGGTTCCTGTTTCTCTCCAGGCAGTCCTGAACACTGCTTTCAAAAAAGTAGCTGATGATAGTATATTGATTCTGTTTTGCGGCTTCAATGTACTTCTTACGGCTTTCCCTGGTAACGTTCGTATTGTCGATTACCATTCTTGACTGGGTTTCAAAACCGTATTGCAGCAGCTTGTTTTCTTTATTCCGGGTATTCAGCAGATCCATGCTGACCCTGAGGTGAGAATTGAAAAAAAGCTCCTTATAAAAGGAACTTTTTCCACTTGCCGGAATCCCGGTGAAGATGATCATTTCCATACTTTTAATTTTTAATACAGCTTTCCGCAATCACTTCCAGCGCCTTCACCGCATCACAGGCATACAGACCGGAGCACCAGGCCGGATTCGCTTCAATAAGCGCCCAGCCTTTTCCTCTGATGATCCCGAAATCCAGGACAGTGGCTTTCGGAATTGTTTCCGCATACTGTTCCATAAACCGGCTGAAAAATGCGAATAATTTCTGTTGCTCAGTTTCCGTAAGAAGGCCGGTATCATACACATCATTCCGCCAATAAGAAGAGAAGGTTTTTATTTCACCGTTTAAAACAAAACATCTTACTTCCAGTTCCCATTCCACAACTTCCGATGTGAAGACCGTCATTTCCGGATCCAGGGAATCGAAGCCTTTGATGTCGGTAACTTTATCAAAAACGCCGGCCTTAAAGCTCTTGAAATCCGAGCATTTGATAAAAACAGGTCCTTCGTTTATAAAATCTTTTAGCTGTCCATATAAAATCTTTCGTTTGGTAAATTCCTTCGGAATGATAGAAAGCCAGTGATCATCAGGTTTTGTTAAAGTGAGGTTACATTGCTCTGCTACAATTTCCACATAGATATCTTCACCGTATACTGCCACTACATTTGCCCGGAATTCTTCCGGGACTTTCCACTGTGCATTGAAGCGGCTCAGTTCATATGGGGAATTGAGGGATGCTTTTTTCAGCGTATTGCTGTCTTCCGTATACATCGGAGAAAGGGCGACGAGTTTTTTCATGTGATGGTTTTTAAAATTTCTAATGTTGTTTTTTCCGGATCAGCGGTGAAGGATTTCTTCGCTCACCAGGCGGTAATGGTCCAGGATCTCGTACTGTACCGTAATGCCTGCATGTTCTATTTCTTTGTCCATTCCATGATAGCATCCGGCAAAGTATCCTTTTTTGTCGCCTGACAGGATCAGGAATTCCGCTCCTCCGCAGGTGGCGTAGATGTTCAGGCCGATGATCAGGCAGTCCCGGTTCCTGCCCAGCTCCTCATAGCACCGGTCTATGAAAGAAATATCGACCCAGTCGCTTTCAAAACGGTTTTCCTTGTGGAGGAAATAGCATTTCCCATAGTCCATCATTTCCTGGAATTTTTCCGGCTCATAATCTTCTGCGTGCAGTTCCATGTACCTTTCCATGATGTATTTCACGAAGTCTTCGGTGTAAAACAGATCGGTATACGGTGTTCCCTCCATCCAAAAGGGCCGGTAAAAGGTATGGTTTTCATCAATATCGAAACGGGTGAAGAATTTTTTGTAGACTTCAGGCACAACAATTCCGTACTGTTCTTCAAGATAGCGGCACCGGATGATGAACCGGTGCGGCGGAGTCTCCTTTTCTACAATCTTTCCGGCTTCCGTTTGTTCCGCAGCCTTTATTTCAGCCGGAGCTGCCGGAACATTAACCGGTTGGCCGTCTGTTTTTGCTTTCTTTTTAAAAAAACCGGATAGTCTCATATTTCTGTTTTTATTCTGTCAGTATTTCCCTGAACACCCGCTCCATTTCCGTTTTATCCGGATGGCCGCCGTGCAGGCTTTTTGCTTTTTCCTCGTTGTCTTTTACCAGCGCTTCCAGGTATCCGGAGAGTTCCCGGTCATTCGGGTGAAAGTAAGACTCCCCTTTGGTAGCTTTTAAAGATATTAATTCTTCTATTTTCTTCCGGGTAGAATCATCGGCTAATACGAGCAGTTCGCTGAACAGCACCGGCGGAACGGTTCCTTTTTCCAGGATCCACTTTCCGGTTAGGGCCGTACGGAGGAGATAAAAGTAAGATTTCAGCTTCATTTCATCGCCGCGGCAGGCCTCCAGGTATTTTTTGCTCATGCTGAGGTAATGATATGACACCGCTATCGGCGAGAAGCATTCATCTGCCAAAGGTTTGAACACGTCATAGAATTTTTCATTCTTTACATAAACAATGGTAGAATAGAACCAGCTCAGCAAAGCGGCGTTCGACTTCAGCAGCAAATGAAAAGTCTTTCTCAGGTCCCAGCC
>JAKOOI010000583.1 GCA_022701475.1 Weeksellaceae bacterium | reverse complement strand
TCTACTTCAAATTTCCCTTTAACGAAAAACTCTACTTCACCGACGAAAGTTCTGTACAGCAAAACATCAGTTTTCATGCCTTTGACGGAGTAAGCCAGATCGATTTTACCGGGAATATCATTGAAGTGAGTGCAGAAGATTTTGCACAGACAAATATTTCAAGTATATCATTACCGGAAGATCGGAGCGGGTTTATTGCCGAAACCCGAAAGGAATATCTGGATCAGCTGGAAAACGTTATCCATGTGATCAAAGAAAACAAACTTCCGAAACTCGTTTATTCCAGAAGAAAGATCTTTACGGATTTCAGGGAAACCGACCTCACCAAAAGTTTCGGAAACCTTTGCCGGACGTATCCGAATGCTTTCCGGTATGTCTTTATAAGCGGTGAACATTCCTGGATGGGTGCATTTTCTGAAATCCTGGGGAAATTCAATAAAAGGACGCACGAATTTGAAACCATGAGCCTTGCCGGCACCTTGCCAGTTTCGGAAAGCTGGTCGGAAAAAGAAATTGAGGAACAGAAGCCGGTAACGGAATACATCAGAAATATACTGGAAAAATATGCTGAAAAGACAGAGGAATCCGAAACGTATGATCATATCTCCGGGAATATCAAACACCTCCGCACCGATTTTAAAGCCAGAATACAGCCGGAAGATCTCGACGCCGTTATTCAGGACCTTCATCCTACTCCGGCAGTATGCGGCATCCCTAAAGCTTTCTGCAAAGAGAAGATCCGGGAACTCGAAAAATTCCCCCGCGAACTGTATGCAGGCTATATCAGAATAGAAACGGAAGAAACCGTTCAGTATTTTGTGAATCTCCGCTGTGCCAGGTTTTATCAGGATTCGGTCCATATTTTTGTAGGCGGCGGGATCACGGCCCAGAGCAACCCTGAAAAAGAATGGACCGAAACAGAGCTGAAATCCGAAGCGATTTTGAAAAATCTCACTTTTTCAAACTAGTCGTATTATCTTTACAATTCATGCGCATGAATTGATTAAAATAAGCGGATAAATTGAAAAACTCATACGGATGAATTTGCAAAGTTATGCGGATGATCTTAAAAACATTCAAACAAGTTATCATTTAACATAAAAATCCTCTCTCAAAAACTGAAAGAGGACAGTGTATTTATATGTATATTAAATTACTGCTTTTCTAAAAGACTTTTCAATAGAGCAATTTGCTCGTCTTTCTCCTTAATTCTTATTGCATACAATTCATCTTTTTCTTTCAATCTGATTTCGTATTGCTCTATAAGTTTTTCAGATTGATTATGTATTACATAACCTGCATTATCGAAATTTTCACCACTATTATTATTATTAATAATTGTGATTCCTTCAGGCAATAAGTCACTTAAATTTTTGTCATACATTTTTGCAATCTTATCCAATGTGAAAATATCTGGAAAACTCTTATCTGTTTCAAATCTTCTGTAAGTTGAGTCTGAAATATCTAGTTTTTCAGCAACTTCTATAGTTGAAAATCCTTTTTCTATTCTCATTCCTTTTAACTTTTGACCTATTTTCATGCAATTTTGTATTTAAACAAAGGTATCTAAACTTTTGTGAATGTATAAAATAAAAAATTTTCAAAAATGAATAAAAATTATTCAAAATTTAGTAATCTTTTGTCAATTCTGACGAAACATTTAGGGATTTGTTTTTTAGTTTTGTCATATGTTCTCGCGAAAACATAGATGTGTAAAAAATTAATTAAAAAAACATTTAAAAATTAAAAAATTATGAAAAAGCATTTTTTTTTATTCCTTGCCTTATTAATTTTCAGTTTTTCCTATTGCAATAATAATATTAGCATTTACAAGAATGACCTGAAAGAGGTTAAAATCAATACGGTTATTATTCAGAAAAAATTTAATGATAAAATCTATGATTTGAAAGTTTCTATGGGAGAAAACTTCTTAGGCAAAGTAACCTCTTTTTCTATTGAAGTTTTGGGTGACGACAGCAGTTTTGAAAATATAATATTAAACAATAGGGAAAAAATAAAGACAAATCTCTTACAAATTATCACAAATTCAAATCCTTTGCAGAGAGGTGCAATAAGTCCGGTGCTTACTGTAGGCAATTGCGTCTCCAACTGCACAAAAACCTGGCATTGTTATGATCAGCCTACACAGACAGGCACGGCGCTTTGTGCTTTAGATTGTGTATTAGAATGCGCGGGAGCATAAAAATGAAAAATAGTATTATATTTTTTCTGATTTTCATTTGCTTTTCAAATTCTATAACAGCACAATCATTTGTTATACAATATAATTATTCCAAGCATGTAATGAAAGACAGCATGAGAATAGTTTCACAAACTACTTTTTTGGATATTGAAGAAAATTATTCTACCTTTTTTAGTGAAGCCCCTTATTTAGCTGATTCCATTATTGCATCAGATGAGAAGCTTGGTAAGAAGATTAATTTTAAAGCATTACCCGCTGATTTACTCGGCTGTTATATTCGAAAAAAGCTAGAATCTAAAGAAGTTGTTTATTATTCTGATGAATTTGATGAACATGAATACAAATATATTGAAGAACCAAAATTCATATGGAAAATAAGCAAAGAGAGCAAAGAGATATTGGGGTTTAAAGTTTATTTGGCAACTACACAATATGCAGGAAGAAACTATAAAGCATATTTTACTTCTGAAATTCCTGTTCAGGATGGTCCTTATAAGTTTTTTGGATTACCTGGTTTGATTCTGGAGATCTATGATGAAAAAAAAGATCACCATTTTTTGGCGGTTGGAATTTCAAAAGAAAAGAAAATTACTATTGACGATCGTATTTCAACCAGAAAGTATATTGAAACATCAAAATCAAAATTTACAGAAATGAGGAAAAACCATATTATGGCACCAATGAAAAGAATGTTTGAATTGATGAATAGTACTCAGATCTATGAGAAAAAAGACGCAAACGGTAATATTGTTGATATGAGAAAACTTCTTAATGAAACGCAGAAAAAAATGATTGAAGAATATAAAAAAGAAAACAGAATTGAACTTTAAAAAACAAACAATATGAAAAATAACTTTTTATTAACATTCGTATTTTTATTATTTGCCTTTGCTACAGGTAAAGCTAATAACAATTATACAGACAGAGACGATAAAGAATATTTTAGTTCTTTTAGAAAAAATGAAGAGCCAAAGAATAAAAAATTTAATATCCTTCAGAAGGAATCTGAAAATGCAGGTAAGACCTTTTATGTAATTTATAAAGAAAATTCACTTGGTCAAGGCTTTTATTTCAAAGTGGTACTGGATAAAAATGAAAAACCAATTGCAACATATTATGCAAACGAAGGTCGTCAACAGCTTTCCGCTTTAACCGTAAAAAATCTTAAGAAAATTTTATCCGATCCGACAGGAAGGATAGCACCTTCTACCGGTCCCATTACAACGACTCAATGTGTAACAAATTGTCATCGTACAAATGGTTGCTATAGTAAACCTACAGAAACAGGTGTTTTACTCTGCTCACTTGAATGTGGAATTGCATGTGCATAAACTAAAAAAAATCCTCTTCAGCGTCTGAAGAGGATTTTCTATTATATGAAAAATAATTATTTCTTTACTCCTATTTTGCTCCAGGTATTCATGACGAAAAGCAGGATCAGGCCAATAACAGCGGAAAGCGCTGAAAATACAAACTTCAGGTTATCTTCCGATAAGATATCGGACTGCCAGTCCACAGCATAAAGGTTGATGGCAGTAAAAACGATAAACACAACTAAAAATACTTTATAAAACTTCTGCATGATGCTTAAAAATTAATATAGGTTTTCACGAGCTGGGCAAAATTTGCCGTGAACAGCTTGATGGAAATCGCAAGGAGGATGATCCCGAAAACTTTCTGCAGGACGGCAAGTGTTGCTTCCCCCATTTTCTTCTCCAGCCACTTCGCTGATTTCAGCACCAAATATACGAAAATTGTGTTGAGAATAATCCCGAAAATAATATTAATATCGTGGAATTCAGCCCTCAGTGATAAGGTGGTCGTTAGAGTTCCGGCACCTGCCACCAGCGGAAAGGCGATGGGAACAATAGATGCGGCCTTTACTTCCGTCGTTTTATGAATTTCGATGCCGAGAATCATTTCCAGGGCAATGACAAAAATCACAAAGGCTCCGGCAATAGCAAAGGAATTGACATCCACCCCGATCAGTTTCAGGATATTATTTCCCACAAAAAGAAAAACCATCATGATGATTCCCGCGGTAATGGAAGCTCTTCCGGCTTCTATCTGGCCGAACTTCTGCTGCAGGGTAACCACGATAGGAACCGACCCGATAATATCGATCACTGCAAAAAGCACCATGAAGCTGGTGACCACTTCCTTAATAGAAAAATCAGCAAATATTTCCATCTCTGTAATTATTAATTTCGCAAAAATATGAAAACAAAATGATTATTTAGTAATCGAAGCATACAAATTGACTACCGATTTTAAAAGATCATCAATTTCTTCCGGAGATTTTACCGGTGCGTATTTTTCCATCTGCATCTTCTGCAGCAGGTGGTCATAAGCAGCGGCCGTTGCCGGTCCTTGAGAACGGTTCAGGAAACGGCTGAATTCTTCACGGGAAGACACAGAGAACTGATTCCTGACCTCATCGTCCAGTTCATCATAAGTCTGGAAAAACCGGTCGAATTCCCGCTTATCCTTCAGGTTTTCCAGATAGCTGAAATAATCATTGATATCGGTTTTATGCCGTTCCCTGATTTCTCTTTCTGCTTCCGCTACGGATCCTGCAGACGGGAATACTTTTTCCGGAACGGTCTTCTTACGGTTCTTCTGCCAGTTTTTAAACAGGAAGTAGATCAGTACCAAAGCAAGAAGAACAGCAATATTTACAAAGAGGATATTCCAGTGAAATTTACTTTTTTCCTTCACTTTGAAAGAAGTCGTCTTCAGCACCGGTGTATTAACGGTTTCCAGCAGGTCATTCGTGTATTCGTTTACCTTTTCTACTGTCGTACGGGCTTCCAGGATCTGTTCATGAGAAAAGGCATTCACGGCAAGAATCTGATGCCCGAGATCGACATATTCTTTGTTAGAAGGATCAAAAAAGGCAAAATGTTCTGTCTTGATATCGATTTCTCCTGCTTTTTTAGGAATTACGATATAATTGGCCAGGATCTCCCCTCTCATTCCGGTAAGGCTTGTTTTTACTCTGGAAATAATTTTAGGCGCAAAAACTTCGTAATCCGGTGAAGGTGCAATTTTAGGGAGGTTAAGGTTTTTTAAATTTCCTTCCCCGCTTATTTTCACCAGAACATTCATAGGCTTCCTGACCTCTGCTTTTTCCTTTGTGACATTAATCATGCTGACGTTAAAATTCCCGACAGCATTGGTAAAACACTCGGGAGAACCGTCAGGAAGTTTTTTCACATTGATTTTCACCTTATTGGAGATGATTTTATCCTTTTTGGAAAAAGAGCTCACCGATGCAGAAACTGCGGGAACCTCCACATATCCGGCTTCATTGGGAAATACCATAAAAACCGCCAGTACCTGTGAAGCCATGTTGCCTTCATCATCGGGATTGATCTCAGACTTATTGAAACTTACCGGATAGACATTCAGGTTTTCCTGTTCCGGCAGACGGATATTTTTAACCTTCCGTAAATTATCCATGTTTCTGGAATACACCTTCAGTACTGCAATGGCAGGCTGGTCCTGGTAGACCTCACGGTCTTCAATTTCCATGTTCAGGTACATATCCCTCGACGGAGCAGAGGCTGCTGTCTTCTTTTCGACATCTTTAATAAAAACCTCGAACGGTTCCGTTTTATAAATTTTATTATTGACCGTCACCAGAAAAGACCCAATCTTTATCTTACCTTTCTGCTTAGGTTCCAGGGCAAGCCTTGTCACATACTGTGAAATGGCAGTATTGGTCTCGGGATCTACATATCCGTTATTCACAGATCCGCTGCCGATGAGATTGAACTTTGAAAGATCGGGTGACCTGAGCGGCGTCTGCTGGGTATACTCGCTGCCGTTCATCTCAAGGATTACGGTCAGGTTGATGATTTCTTTTCCGTTGTAGATCGATTTATCCGGATTGACGGCAATATTTACCTGTCCGTAAGCCAGTACGGATGCAAAAACAAGCAATATGTGAATCAGTCTCTCCTGCATTACCAATCTTTCTCGTTGCTTTCAGGCATGGAATAGGAATTCTTGTTTAAAATTCTACGGGCGGTTTCTCTTTCTTTGTCGCTTACTTTATTGAGGATCTGGTTTTCAAGGCCCTTGGGGATTTTACCTTCATCCTTTGATTTCGGATCCGGGTCGCTTCCCTGGCCTTTCCCTTGGTTCTGCTGGCCCTGGCCCTGGTCTTTCTGGTCCTTGGGACCTCCTTTCTGGTCGTTCTGCTGCTGGTCTTTCCCGCCGCCGCCTTTCCCGGAATTGTTTTTCTGCTGCTTCTGCTGCTGGTTTT
>JAKOOI010000137.1 GCA_022701475.1 Weeksellaceae bacterium | reverse complement strand
GTCAGGTTTTTTAAACTGAGTGGTCAAGATAAAGAATGTAAGCAGCAGGAATGCAACGTCACACATTGCCGTCATATCCGTCACTACTCCATGTCTTTTTGGTTTGACTCTCGCCATTATTATTAATGATTTTTAATTAAACTTCTTTTTACGTACTTCAGTTCTCTGCTTAAATTCTTAGTTGAATTCAGCGAAAGACTGCTGGATGCTCATGGCGATCTCATCGATCTTATAAGTCAGTCCGTCAATTTTAGAAGTAAAGAAGTTGTAAAGCATGATCGCAATTGCTGAAGTACCAATACCCAATGCCGTGTTGATCAAAGCTTCGGAGATACCTGTAGAAAGTGCGGCTGCATCCGGAGTACCACCTCCTGAACCTAATGCAAAGAATGCCTTGATCATCCCGATTACCGTACCTAAAAGTGCGATAAGGGTTGCTACCGTACCTAAGGTAGAAAGGATCATCATGTTTTTCTCAAGCATCGGCATTTCAAGCGTAGTAGCCTCTTCAATAGCTTTGTTCAGGGCTACCATTTTCTGCTCTTTGTTCAGCGTGGTATCATGAGATAAAGCTTTGTAAGTGGTAAGACCTTCTCTTACTACGTTACCAACGGAACCTTGCTGTCTGTCGCACTCTTCCAAAGCCTCATCCACTTTGTTCTGGTTCAGTAAGCTTCTTACCTGAATTACGAAGTTGTCCAGGTTTCCTTTCCCTGCAGCTTTGCTAAGAACGAAATATCTTTCAAAAGAGAAAACGATTACCGTCAGCATGAACGTAATCAGGATCGGTACGATTACCCCTCCTTTGTAGATAATTCCTAAAAACGAATCTGGGTGAATGTCTTTCCCTTCCACATCTGAAAAAGCTACAGACCCTGCTCCGAGTTTTTCCGCATCTTTAAAATTGCCCGGACTTCCCAGGACGAATAAATAAATACAAATTCCTATAGCTAAGATAATAGGAATAATAACAGCCGGGTTTAGACCTCCCGCTTTTCTAGCAACTACTTGCTCATCATTTTTTGAAACATTCATTTCCATATTTAACTAAATTATATTGTTTTAAAATTTTACAAGATGTAAATTAAAGGCAAAATTAATTAAAATGCAATAGTCTCAAATAAACATTTCTGTTTTTTTTGACAATGAAATTTTAATACGATTCCGATATTATAATTATTTTCTCTTTTTTTGGCAATATTTTTCAATTTACAACTTTCTGTTAAAAATTTAAAAAATTTAAGCCTCCATTTTTTTTAATTTGCCAATGTTAATTTTTATTTAAATTACTATATTCACAATTCTGTGATGCACCACAATGATTTTTTTGGGTATTTTGCCTTCCAGCACCTGCTGCAGTTTTTCATCCTGGAGTACCTTTTCTTCTACCTCTTTTGGCGAAAGCTGTGCCGAAAGCGGTAATCTGAACTTCATTTTTCCGTTTACGCTTACCGGATATTCAATTTCATCTTCCACCAGGTATTCTTCATTCAGCGCCGGGAACTTTTCAAACTCTATGGAAGTGCTGTGTCCCAGCAGGCTCCACAGCTCTTCACAGATATGCGGCGCATACGGAGAAATGATAACGGCCAAAGGTTCCAGAATATTGCGTTTGCTGCATTTTATTTTCTGCAGCTCGTTTACGGCAATCATAAATGAAGAAACCGAAGTATTGAAAGAGAAGTTCTCAATATCGTAAACCACTTTCTTTATCAGGGTATGCAATACTTTGTATTCCGCTTTGGCAGGCTCTTCATCAGAGACGGAGAACGTATCACCATCGAAATACAGATTCCAGAATTTCTTAAGGAAGCCGTACACTCCGCTTAATCCCTGGGTATTCCACGGCTTGGATTGCTCCAGCGGGCCCAGGAACATTTCATATAATCTCAGCCCGTCTGCTCCGTATTCTTCACAGATATCGTCAGGGTTCACCACATTGTATTTCGACTTGGACATTTTTTCCACCTCGCGGCCGGTAATGTACTTTCCGTCTTCCAGGATGAATTCCGCATCTGCATAATCCGGTCTCCAGACTTTGAAAGCTTCCATATCCAATTCGTCGGATGTTCCTTTTAATAAGGATACATCAACATGAATCTGCTGGGTCTGGTGATCTTTCGCCAGATTCTTCGACACATACTGATTAGTACCGTCAATTCTGTATACATACGCGCTCATCCCCAAAATCATGCCTTGGTTGATCAGCTTCTGAAACGGTTCGTTGTGGCTGATGTACCCGCGGTCTTTCAGGAACATATTCCAGAACCGTGAATACAAAAGGTGTCCGGTAGCGTGTTCGCTTCCTCCGATGTATAAATCCACCTGCCCCCAATAGTCGGCCAGCTCTTTCGTTACGAAGGTCCCGTCGTTAT
Organism: Weeksellaceae bacterium; assembly: GCA_022701475.1. Classification (GTDB taxonomy): domain Bacteria; phylum Bacteroidota; class Bacteroidia; order Flavobacteriales; family Weeksellaceae; genus Chryseobacterium. Next base: position 14,554 of record JAKOOI010000137.1, on the reverse strand, counting down.
GAGGATCCATGTATCTCAGGAAATACCATGAGCTTCCCGCCCAGCCCGGCATCGTAGACAGTTCCAGCGGGAATATGGTTTTTCCATCGATCAGATCCGTATCCACGATCTTTTTATCGGCTTCATCCCATGCAAATGATTTTGCATTCCCCAGCGGAGGATCCCCGTCTTCCGTAGGAAGGTATTTTTCAACTTCCGGAAGTTCCAGCGGCAGTGCCGAAAGCGGCAAAGTATAGGGCATCCCATCCTTATAATATACAGGAACCGGTTCTCCCCAGTATCTCTGTCGGGAAAAGATGGCATCACGCTGCCTGTAATTCGTGGTTCCGTGGCCTATTCCTTCTTTTTCAATGGCGGAAATGATCAGGGCCTTGGCTTCCTCATATCTCAGCCCGTTCAGGAAATCGGAATTCACACATACGGAATCTTTGGAATCGAATGATTTCTCCTGGAGGTCCTCTTCCGTTTCCACTACCTTCTTAATCTCAAGGTTGAATTTTTTGGCAAAGCGGTGGTCGCGTTCGTCATGGGCAGGCACGGCCATTACCGCTCCGGTTCCGTATCCCATCAGCACATAGTCTGAAATATACACCGGCATGAGCTGCCGGCTGAACGGATTTACCACATAGCCGCCTGTAAAGGCACCGCTGACGTTTTTCACATCAGCCATCCTGTCCCTTTCCGTTTTTTTGGAAGTTTCTTCCATATACTGCTGTACCTCTTCTTTCTGGGAAAGCGTGGTGATTTTTTCCACCAATGGGTTTTCAGGAGCCAGCACCATAAAGGTAGCCCCGAAGATCGTGTCGGGTCTGGTAGTGAAGACCTCGATATAATTGTTGGTTTCCGGTCCGCCTTCTTCGTTGTCTTTACCGGATTCCAGTCCTTCAATCCGGAACCTTACCTGGGCGCCCTGTGATTTCCCGATCCAGTATTCCTGGGAATCTTTCAGCGGCTGCGGCCAGTCCAGGTTTTTCAGTCCCTGCAGCAACCTCTCCGAATAAGCGGAAATCCTCATGCTCCACTGCATCATTTTCTTCTGGAACACCGGGAACCCTCCTCTTTCGGATTTTCCGTCTTTCACTTCATCGTTGGCCAGTACTGTCCCTAAAGCCGGGCACCAGTTGACAGTAGTTTCCGCCCTGTAGGCTAAACGGTAATTCAGCAGGATATCCTGTTTGTCCATTTCGGAAGCATTGTTCCACTCTTCCGCTGTAAAGTGCAGCACATCATTCTGGTTAGCCAGCAAACCTTCCGTCCCCTTTGTTTCAAAGCGGCTGATAAGGGCTGATACCGGCTCCGCCCTGTCGGTTCCCTTATTGTACCATGAATGGAAGAGCTCAATGAAAATCCACTGGGTCCATTTATAATAGGAAGGATCGGAAGTCCTTACTTCCCTGCTCCAGTCGAAAGAAAAACCGATTTTCCTCAGCTGCTCTTCATATCTCGTGATATTCTGCTGGGTGGTAACGGCAGGATGCTGCCCGGTCTGGATGGCATACTGCTCAGCAGGAAGACCAAAACTGTCATACCCTACCGGATGAAGAACATTGAACCCCTGATGCCTTTTGTATCTCGCATAAATATCGGACGCAATATATCCCAGCGGATGCCCTACGTGAAGGCCGGCTCCGGACGGATACGGAAACATGTCGAGAACGTAAAATTTAGGTTTATCAGGAGTATCAGCCGTTTTATAGGTCTGATTCTCTTCCCAGTACTTCTGCCACTTTTTTTCTATCTGCTGATGATCGTAAAACACTTTTTATAATTGGATATTAAGGTTAGACTTTAAAACAGGAGTCCTCTGACCATACTCCTGAAATCAAGATTCACAAAAATAATGATTTTAAAAGAAATGGAAATTTAATTTTAAATTAAATATAAAATAAAAATCCCATCCGGAGATGGGATTATGTATTGCAATATAGCATATGTATTACTGGGCAACCCTCCTTAAAGTATAGGTTACTGAATTGTATTCGGTAGGATCTGACTTATCTTCAATGGCGATATTCAGCGTTGTATCGTTCAGGGTAATTATTTTTCCTTTCTCTGGTTCCACGATTCCCTGGTATTTTAATTCGATGGCGGCAGTTTCTTTATCATAGACATAGCTGAAATTGCGGTCGAAGTTGATCTGGCACTGGCCTGGGGTAGCGCTTTCGCCGATATCGGTTCTTTTCCCTGCATTGCCCTGACTGAATACCCATCTTGATGTTTTCTCGCAATTGGTATCGAAAGTAATAACATCCGAAACCGGATCATCTCCTATAGGAACACTGGTCACCACTTTTTTGATTGGCTGCCAGGTCCCGACAATCGGATATTCTATGATCGGGGTATCCTCATTATCACATCCGGTAGCTGCGAACAATGATAAACCGGCAAACAGTAATGCTAATTTCTTCATGTATCAAATTTTTGAAGCGATAAAATTATAATTTTTTTGATGGATTTAATAATTTTTTATTAAAAATTTATAGTAACCGGCTGTATTTTCAAAAATATGCCGTTTCTCTTGCCGGATGTTGCCTGTTTTTAACAAATAATGCCATCCGGAATAAACGCCTATTCTCGAAAAAAAACTATTTTTGCACAAAACCATACAATGCAGATGCAAGACATTACGAAAAATAATTTTGACTTCTTACGGGTTCTCCTTGCGTTTATTGTTTTCGTCGGACATATGGGAGCACTGAGCGCCGCCCCGGAACTCAAGATTTTTGAAAAAAGTCCCGTAGAGATTGCTGTATTCGGTTTTTTCATCGTCAGCGGTTTTCTTATTGCCCGGAGCTACGACCGGTCTTCCGGCCTGAAAAGCTATCTGAAAAAAAGGATCAAAAGAATTGTTCCCGGCTACCTGCTGGTAGTCTTCCTCTGTGCAACATTATTAAGCCTGGTGAGCACATTACCGGTAAGGGAATACTTCAGCAATACGCAGGTTTACAAATACCTTTTCTGGAATTCCGTCTTCCTGAACTTCAAAGCGCCGTGGCTCCCGGGGGTTTTCGGGAACCAGGCGGTAAACGGAGCCCTGTGGACCCTGAAAGTGGAAATGTGCTATTACTTCAGCGTACCGCTGCTGTTCCTGCTTTTCGGGAAAGATAACCGGTACCGGAATATCAGCCTGGTCATTATTTATTTCCTGTCGCTCGTTTATCTTAATTACTTCGAGTCATTGGAGAAAATCTCCCTTTCCAAACAGATTCCCGGCGTTCTCTGCTATTTCATCCCCGGAATGCTGATTTACTTTAATTTCGAAAAATTTATTCAACATAAAAATATACTTTTCATCATTGCCCTCCTTACTGTCTGGATTGATCTGATTTTCGACATCAAATTATTTTCCCCGATGATGATCGGCATTATCGTGCTTTACATCACGTATTCTTTTAAATTTTTGAATAATTTCGGGAAATATGGCGATTTCACCTATGGAATCTATATTTTCCACTTTCCGATCATCCGGGTATTTACAACTTTAGGCTTTTTTAAAGACTATAATCCGTTTGTGATGGCATTCGTGTGCATGCTTGTGGTCATTGCAGTCGGCATCAGCTCATGGCATTTGTACGAGAAAAAATTCCTTTAACCAAAGACAACTATGAAAGAACTCGTCTCCATCATCACCCCCTCCTACAACTCCGCCGAATTTATAGAGGAAACCATCGCTTCCGTTCTCAGCCAGACATACGATAACTGGGAATGGCTGATTACAGACGATCTTTCCAAAGACCATACAGTGGATATTCTTAAGAAATATAATGATCCGAGGATAAAACTGGAAGTGCTGGACCGTAACGGCGGTGCAGGGAACGCCCGGAACAAAAGCCTTGAACGGGCACAGGGAAGGTACATCGCTTTCCTGGATTCCGATGACTGCTGGTACCCGGAATACCTGGAAACGATGACGGGTTTCATGCAGGAAAATAAAGCCGAACTGGTGTACTGCAATTATTCGAGATGTGACGAACACACAATGGAACCGGTACTGAAAGATTTCCAGGCCGACACCATCGTTACCTTTTCCAACCTTCTCAGAACCTGCAGGCTGGCACCGGTTTCCACCATGTACGATACCCGCAGGACAGGCAAATTTTTTTTCCCTGTAAAAAGCAAACGCGAAGACCATGTGATGTGGCTGAACCTCCTGAAGGAAATACCGCAGGGACTTCCCCTGCAGAAGACCCTTGCCAGATACCGGATGCGCGAAAACAGTGTTTCCCGGAATAAGAAAAACATCATTAAGGACCAGTACCTCGTTTACCGGGAATTTATGAATTTTTCTACCGCCAGGTCCCTGTATTATACCGCCAACTGGGCCCTCAACGGCTTCCTGAAATACTCTAAACTGTTCAACTGATGGAATATTCCAAAGAATTCAAAACGGCCTTAAGTGCATTTTCAAATACGGAGAAAGACCGGCTGATTTTCAGGCTGCTGAAAAAAGACCAGCTGCTGTCTAAAAAACTGTATTTTGAACTGATTGATCCGGAGACGACCGATGATAAGCGGGAAGCTATGGAAGAAGCAATACAGGAAAAAGTTATGCTGGCTTCAAAATATATCGGGAATCCCAAGTATTTCCTAACCATCATCCGGAAGATCAGCGGCGAAATTACGGAGCACGTTAAAGTCACGACCGATAAATTCGGGGATGTTTCACTGAATCTCCTGCTGACCGATGCTGTACTGCAGCACAATGAAGACCTCAGCCGGCAGCGGTTTGACAATATCTATAAATTGTATCTGTATCTGATCAATAAAACCGTGCGTTCCCTTCTGCTGATCAAAAAGCTGGATGAAGATTATTGGATGGAATTTGATGAACAGCTGGAAAGCCTGAAGGAAAAAATCCAGCAGAACCGCCAGCTGAAAAAGCTTTTCACCAACAATGAGATCGATTTCCAATGGCTTAAAAGCGAAAACATTCCGGATCATTTTGACCTGATCATCAAAGAGATAAAAAGCCAGGGCTTCCTGCGGTAATATCAGAAATATTATTTTTTCCCGGTCTCCGACTGTGACAGCATTTTTTTAATAATGAGTTCCATGGAATCGGGCTTTTCCGTAATGAATTTTTCAGCATGGGAAGACATCGCCTTCAGCATTTCCTCATTCCTGAGTAAAAACAGGACGAAATCCGCTGCCCGCCCGGAATGTTCAAAAGCCCTTCCTCCATCGGCAGCAATCAGACCGTCTGCCTCAGGATTTTTCTTGTAGTGGTTTCCGAAAATCACGGGCACCCCGAATGTGGCCGCTTCCAGGATATTGTGAAGGCCTGCCTCATGAAAACCGCCTCCTACCACCGCAATATCAGCATAATGATAAAGCTTTGAAAGCCATCCGATGCTGTCGATAATTAATACTCTGGAATTATTCCTTGCTTCAGATTCTATCCGGCTGTACAAAACAGCATCCGGAAAAATTTCTTTTAAACGCTGAACCCTTTTAAGATCGTGAGGAGCAATGATCAGCCTGGTGTACGGATTTCCGGCCCATACTTCTTCAGCAATTTTTTCTTCAGCCTGCCAGGAACTTCCGAAGACCACCACTTTATCATCACCGATAAATTCGGAAATGAAAGGAACCCCGCTATGCCCTTCCCTCAGCTGCTTCACACGGTCAAACCGGGTATCTCCCGTTACGGAAGAACGGGTGAGGCCGATGCTTTTCGCCAGGGCAAAGGAAACATCGGTCTGGTGAAAAAACCAGTCAACCGTCAGTTGCAGCTGCTTTACAAACCATTTCCCGTAAGAAGTAAAGAAAGACTGGCCATCGTAAAATAACGCAGAGATGACATAAATCTTAACATTTTTTTTCTTCAGTTCCTGAAGCAGGTGGTACCAGTATTCATATTTCACCGTAAAAAACAGTTCAGCGGAAAAATGTGAAAGAAACGCTTTGATGTGAGATTTCTTATCAAATGGCAGATAGCAGACGGCATCTGCAATATGCTTCCTTTTAACCACATGCTCATATCCTGAAGGGGAAAAAAAGGTAATCAGGATCTTGCGGTCCGGAAATTTTTCCTTCAGCTTTTCAAGTACCGGAAGTCCCTGTTCATATTCCCCGAGGCTGGCGGCATGCATCCAGATCACGCGGTCTGTTTCAGAAAAAGCCGATTGTACACATGACAAAGAATCCCTTCGCCCTTCAACGCTTTTTTTAGTTTTGCTGTTGAACCAGGCAAACACCTTCATTCCAAAAATCAGAAGATTGATAAACAGACGATATAGATAGGCCATATTATGAAGTTTTTGTTAAACCTGCGAGGAGCTTTACCGCTCCGAGAAATACCGCTCCGAAGCCGAATACACCATGGTTTCCGCTGCTGAACGAGACCCATACGGCAATAATGCCACCCAGCAGAAAGAATCCTCCCCACAGGATATCCCGGTTGGACTGTCTTTCTACTTTTTCATTCAATTCAGCCGCGGCTTTTCTTCTTTGCCGGTCGGCAAGCACCTTTTCCTCATCGCTTTTTTCCGGGATTTTGATTTTAGCAGCATAGTATTGCTGATCGTCTTCAGTACCATGTCTTTTGAAAAACTCATGTTCGATCTCTGAAAACGGCTTTCCCCAGTGTTCCGAAAATTCAGTTATCCGTTTCTGTAAAGATTCGTTTACAGGAACATTTCTTCTTTTCAGTTCTGAAAAAGAAAGGATCACCTCTTCCTGCGGATGAAGCTGCCAGTTCAGCAGGACATCTGATAAAAGGGCATTCTTAGTCTGCGAAATTTCAAGTAAAGTTTTATTCATCAGTTTTTATAAATTTCGTACCGTTGTTATCAGGGCAGAGGATTTGCCTGAATTTTTTCTTTTGATTATCATCTGAAAATACCGACCAGAACAAACAGGGCCACCAGACTCCCGATAACGGAGAGGAAGGCAGTTGCCATCGGAACTTTTGGCTTTACTGAATGGTCTGTTGAATACCTGAACACATAGTCCTGGCTGTTCAGAAAGATCAGCAGAACTAATGTACAGAACCATCGTATGAATGTTTCCATGATCAGGAACTGAGCCTCCCGGTTATCGTCCGTAATCTCTACCGGATAGTTGGCTGAACCGGGATCCCTGATTACAAATGCGAGCAGGATATAAAGCAATATTCCAATTACCGGTGTCAGGAAAGCATACTTTTTACTACCGGACCGGTCTGCCTTTCCCTCAAAATCAAAATGGACGGGAATGGCTTCAGGCAGGTCCCTGTAATTCTTAACCGTAAACCACCATAAGAATGCAATCAGTCCGAAGTTAATGACATCAAAGATCAGCATGACGGTTTCTTTCATTACGGTTCCGTTTTGGTTATTATACTTTACAGGATACTCTTAATCACTCTCAGCTTATGGGTATGCCTGTTCATTTCCTTATTGAAAATCCCTGTGGAATCCAGCGTATCGATCCTTACTTTTCCTGAAGCATGAATGATGCGGTGGTTATCCAGCATAATTCCCACATGAATAATTTTCCCGTCTGCATTTTCAAAAAAGGCAAGGTCACCGGCGCGGCTTTCTTCAAGAAAACTCAGGGACTCTCCTTCCTCAACCTGCTGGGAGGCATCGCGCGGCAGCTTTACATTATGGATTTTATAGACCAGCTGGGTAAATCCGGAGCAATCCACTGCAAAGTAACTTTTGCCGCCCCACAGATAAGGGACATTCAGGAATTCCCTGGCTGTGAGCACTATGCTTTCCCGTACATCATGGCTTCGCCTGGATGCCACTACCGGAAATTCTACCTCAGACCCCATGGAGAGCAGTGTTTTACCGTCATTCATCATTACGGAAGTAAAATCTTCCGTTACCAGCGTAGTCTTCCGTTTTGCCAGCTCCTCTTCCGTTACTGTCTTCAGCTGCTTGGTATCCATCCATCCCTCATATCCGTCGTAATGCATTTTTATCCGGGTCCAGTTTTTATTGACTTCCAGAATATCTGCGCTTTCTCCGAATAAAATTTCCGTCACGATTTCAGCCCGGTCTGAATTCTCAGCCCGCACAGGCGCAACGGTAACCATACAAATCCCTTTATTCATCAGTTCTATTCATTTTTACGGATGAAGACCTTCCGGAAGGCCTTATCATATTCTATTTCCTTCTGAGGAAGTTTACTCCGTCCCGCAAAGGTAAAATAAGATTTTCAAAATCGTCATCTTTTGCAATCAAATCATTCAGTTCTTTGATGACCTGGGTGGATTTCTGTTTCGGATTTTCCTCCAGCACTTTCCCGTACCAGAGCACATTATCGAACATGACGACGGAGCCTGGTTTTGTCCTGGGCTTGATCAGCCGGAAATATTCTGCATAATTTTCTTTATCGGCATCGATAAAAACCAGATCAAAAACCTCATCCGTTTTTCTCAGGAATTCTTTGGCATCCTGAAGCCTGAAGTCGATTTTTTCTGAACATCCGCTTTCCGCAAAATATTTTTCAGGAAGATAGGCCAGGTCCTCGTTGACATCCAGCGTGGTGATCTTCCCGTTTTCCGGCAGCCCTTCCAACAGGCAGAGGGTAGCATAACCGGTAAAAGTTCCGATTTCAAGGATTCTGGCAGGCCTGAGCATCTGTGAAACCATGGTCAGCAGCCTTCCCTGCTGATATCCGGAGATCATATGCGGCTGTGTGGTCTTCTGATAGGTTTCCCGTCTCAGTTTCTTCAGGATTTCCGGTTCTGCCGAAGCATGGGTCTCAAGATACCGGTCCATTTCCGGATTCTGTTCTTCAAAAAAGCTCATTCTGCAAATTTTTATAATTCAAAAGTACTTAAATATAGGGAAAAAGCATGAATGAAGACAAAAGTGGGAAAATCCACCGAAAAATTCAGTAAAAATACGGATAGCCAGATCCGGAAATAGTTCTAGTTTTGCAGAGAAGGGTAAAAACACTAAGGAATTAATGAAGAGGACAAACTAATTAATCAAAGAATCGCATACCGCTTTGCCATAAGGCAAAGCGGTTTTTTATGTTGCCATCTTCCTCATAAAAAGTAAATCCCGCCGGAAAAAGCTACCGGATACAACATAACAAAGACCCCGGAATATTCCGGGGTCTTTTATGCTTCAGTATTTTAACTGCCTGTTATTTTTTAGGCGTAATATCCATCAGTTTCATGAATTCATCCAGCTTAGGCATGATGATGATTTCCGTCCTTCTGTTTTCAGCTCTTCCGGAAACGCTCATGTTGGTTGCTTTAGGATTGTATTCGGAACGTCCTCCTGCTGTAATTCTTGCAGGATCCACTCCAAACTGGGTCTGCAGGATTTTAGCCACCGAAGTTCCTCTCAAAGCAGAAAGATCCCAGTTGTCTCTCGGTACATTCGGAGAATTCAGAGCGGCATTATCGGTATTTCCTTCGATCAGTACGGAATATTTGTCATAATCGTTGATAACCTTTGCTACTTTCCCTAACACTTCCTGAGCAGCAGGCAAAATGTTGTAATCCCCTGTTTTGTATAGCATTTTATCGGAAAGCGAGATCATCACTACGCCTTTCAGCACTTTCACCTGAACATCGCTGTCGGCTACGTTATCCAGTGATCTTTTCAGTTTATTGGACAGGGCCAGGTTAAGGCTGTCGTTCTTCGCATTGCTGGAAATCAGCTGTTTGATATAAGAGTTGGAAGAATTGATCTCTCCTACCAGTTTATCGATATTGGCAGAGCTTTTCCCGGTATTGGAAAGGCAGGCATCCAATGAAGATTTCAGCGCGTCATGCTGGCTTTTCAGCAGATTGTTTTCGCTTGTCAAAGCAGAATTCTGGGATTTCAGATCCTGAATTTCCCTTTGTCTTTCCCCTACGTTTTCGATACACTGCTTGTAATTTGAGCTCAAGGCATCATATTGCTTCTTGCTGATACAGGATGTCATTCCCAACACCATGGCAGATACTGCTAAGATTTTAAAAATTTTCATAAATAATCATTTTTAGACGCCCAAAGGTAACAAAATTCATTTTAATTATATGGATTATCTTTGCGTAAAGAATTTCCTTACCCATGCTCAGCCTCTCCGTCTTTAGAAAACAGCTGGAACAGCTTGTTCAGTTCCCTGAAAAGAACACCTACCTCCTGGCCGTAAGCGGCGGTGCCGATTCTATGGTAATGGCTTATTTATTTAATGCATTAAAACCTTCCGGATGCACTTTTCAGGTAGCTCATGTCAATTATAAGCTGCGTGGCGAAGACTCGGAACAGGACCGGCAGCTGGCAGAAAAATTCTGTGCTGAAAACGGGATCCCCTTCCATCTGCACGAAGTTTCCGGACGGGACAGGAAGCCGGATCATTCCATACAGCTCTGGGCAAGGGAATTGCGGTATGATTTTTTTAAACAGGTTCAAAAGAAGGAAAACCTGAAATTCCTCGTTACGGCCCATCACCTGAACGACCAGCTGGAAACCTTTATCATCAACCTTTCCAAAGCTGCCGGAATCAATGGGCTGAGCGGAATTCCCGCCGACAGCAACCATATCCTCCGGCCGCTGCTGCCCTTTTCAAAAGAGGAGATCTATACTTTCGCAAAAGAGCATCAGATCGGGTACCGGGAAGATCTTTCCAATAAGAAAAATGATTATCTGAGAAATAAAATCAGGAATGAAGTAGTGCCGAAACTGATGGAAACGAACGACCATTTTTTAGACAATTTCGGGAAAAGCATTTCTTACCTGAACCAGGCCAGAGATTTTATTCAGCGGCAGATCGGGGAAATAGAAAACCGCATTACGCTGTCCGGCCCATCCTGCAGAATTCTATCAAAGGAACAGCTGGGCAGGGAAAGCGATTTCGTAAAATTTGAAATTTTAAAAAAATACGGTTTTGATCAGGAGCAGGAAATCCATAAAATCTTCAGTGCCGGAAACGGAAGTTCTTTTTACTCAAACGAATACCGGTTACTGGTAGAGCAGCATCATCTTACCCTGATCAGAAGGCAGGAAGAGACATCCACTGCGGATGAGGAAATCATGCTGATAGAAAATTTTGACTTTTCTGAAAACCGGATGGCCATGAATCTCGAAAATATAACCGGGATCGAGGAAATCAATAAAAGTTTCAGCTGGGATTTCGATGCCCGCAAACTCCGCTTTCCATTACAGTTAAGAAGGGCCGGAACCGGTGATAAATTTTATCCGGCCGGCTTTTCGGGGAAAAAGAAAATTTCCAAGTTTTTCAGGGACGAAAAAATAGCTATTTTAGCGAGGCCAAAAATATGGGTCCTCAGCGATGCTGAAAATTCCGTGCTTGGGATTCTTCCGTACCGTCAGGACCGGCGATACATGAGGGATGAGAATACCGTAAACATTCTCACAATTTTTAATATAAGTAAAGATGAAGTTTAGAAACTGGTTTTTATTAGTCCTGCTGTTTCTTGCAACAGGCATTAATGCACAGATTAAAAATCCTGTAAAATTTACATTTACCATCAGCGAACTGGGAAACAATCAATATGAAGCTGTCCTGAATGCTACGATGGAAAGCGGCTGGCATATTTATTCCAAAGACATCCCGGAAGATACCGGGATTCCTACCGAGTATAAGGTTTCCGGAAAAAATATCGAGCTGATCGGAAAGTTTAGTGAGGTTGGTAAAAAGCATGAAGAATTCTCCGAAGCCTTCGGAGGAAATATTGTTTATTATTCCAATACGGCAGGCTTTAAGCAGAAATTCAAGCTGAAAGACGGCACGAAGCCGGGAGACGTAGTAGCTGAAATTACTTACCAGACCTGTGACGACAGGGTATGCCTGGCTCCCAATACGCTGGAGTTCAACAAACAGGTAAGCCCGAAAGGAGCCGTTAAAGAAACCGCCGCAGAAATGGCAGGACCGGTAAAAGATTCGGTAAAAGCACCCGTTGAAACGGCTGTGCCGGATCCTGCAGCCGGAACCGTTACCGTAGCGGAAACTTCAAAACTGGATCCGAAGCAGTTGAAAATCCAGTCGATTGATTTCCAGAAACCATTGACCGACTGCGGAACTGCAGCGGCAAAAGTAAGCGAAAATTACTGGACCTACCTTTTCCTGGGATTCATCGGCGGATTGATTGCCCTGCTTACCCCATGCGTATTCCCGATGATTCCGCTTACGGTTTCCTTCTTCACCAAAGGGAGCAAGGATAAAGCGAAAGGAAAAAGAGACGCCCTGATCTACGGATTTTTCATCCTGATGATCTTTGTACTGCTCAGCGTACCTTTCCACATCATCGACGGTATTGCAGGCAATGTTTTCAACGAGATATCCACCAGCGTATGGCTGAATATCGCTTTCTTTATCATCTTCATCTTCTTTGCCGGAAGCTTTTTCGGCTATTATGATATTACGTTACCGAGCTCTATTGCCAATAAATCTTCCAAAGCGGAAGAAGCGGGAGGCATCATTGGGATTTTCTTCATGGCGCTGACGCTGGTTATCGTTTCATTTTCCTGTACCGGCCCTATTTTGGGAAGCCTGCTGGGAAGTGCGGTAACAGGCTCGTCCAACGTTCCGATGCTGCTTACCTTTGCGCTGGCCGGATTCGGGCTGGCATGGGCGATCATCTTCGGATTGCTGGCACTGTTCCCGCAGGCCCTGCAGAGCCTTCCGAAATCAGGAGGCTGGATGAACACGGTAAAAGTGGTTTTAGGTTTTGTAGAACTGGCTCTGGCCCTGAAATTCCTTTCGAAGGCAGATCTTGTGTCCAAGACCTTCCTGCTGAAAAGAGAACTGTTCATCGTGATCTGGGTCATTATTGCATTTGGGCTGGCATTGTATCTGTTCGGGCTGATCAGGTTCCCGCATGATGATAAGAAACCGAAGATCTCATGGGGAAGAAGGATTTTAGGAATTCTTGGAATCGGGTTTGTGATTTACCTGGTTCAGGGACTGATGCCTGCCGAACGCCCGAAACTGCAATTGCTGAGCGGGATCCTGCCGCCTCTGAACGTGAGCTATTTCCATGATGAAAAAGACGGCATCCTCGGAATGCATCCGGAGCACGACTTCTTCACCGCCGTGGAGCTGGCCAAAAAAGAAAACAAACCTATCCTTATCGACTTTACCGGTTATGGCTGTGAAAACTGCCGTAAAATGGAGGAGTTCGTATGGAGCCAGCCGGATATCCTTCCGATCCTTCAGAACGATGTGGTGCTGGCTTCCCTGTATGTAGATGATAAGGAAGAACTTCCTGAAGACCAGAAAACCAGAATCGATCTTGGCGAAGGACAGGTGAAGAAGGTGAAAACCATCGGTGACCGCTGGAGCCTTTTCCAGCAGGTGAATTTCAACAACAATTCACAACCGCACTACGTGCTGATCACACCAGACGGAAAAGTAATCAACACCCCGGTTTCCGGATATATGCCGAAGGAAGATTTTAAAAAATTCCTGGAATGCGGAACCGGTTATTTTAAAAAGAACAAATAATATCATATAAAGCCTTATCATACCCGATAAGGCTTTTTTTAGGCCTGATTTACAAAATGTTTCAATAATTACCATCCTATAAATATTAATTTAACACCTAAAATAGTTTTAAGGTATATATTTTGTATTTAATGTTTACAATAATTACCATATTATTTCGTTTATTCAATAACCGTTTAACATTTAAAAACTATTAACTATGGCAGAAATTATCGCACAGGAGAAACAGGGCGGAAGCAAGCAGAGAAAAAAACTGATCCGCGTAGACATGACCCCGATGGTCGATTTAGGATTTTTATTGATCACCTTCTTTATGTTTACCACGAACTTTACAAAACCGAACGTCATGGACCTGGGATTGCCGGCAAAAGATCCGAATCCACATCCAAAGAGCAACGTGATAGATGTTAGAAATCAAATTACCTTTATTCTGGGTAAAGACAACCGGGTATTTTACCATCAGCAATCAAAAGAAGATTTGCACAGAAACAACCTGAAAGAAACCGATTTCAACGGACTGAATATCACGAAAATTATTTCCGGTGCCTATAACAATGCTCCTAAAAAGGAAAATTTTACGATTATCATCGAACCGACGGATGATGCCAATTATAAAAATTTTGTGGATATCCTGGACAATATCGCCATTTCCAAAAAAGAACGATACGGCGTGACCGATATCAAACCCTGGGAAAAGAAAGTTTACGAAGAAGTGATACAATAATAACAGAGAGCATTTTCAGAATGCTCTTTTTTTATTTATTTTTGGCGGATAATTTATATCCTGATGAAAAACTTATTAACCATTGCTGCTGTACTTGCCTTATTCATTTCATGCTCTAAAAAGCAAGCTGCTTCAACGGCTGACGGCAAAGACAGCACCCGGATTGTTGATTCCATCAATACGGCCCGCACAAGGATCAACGACAGCATCCGCTCCCAAAACCGCTTTAAGAATTTCAGCGGCGATCACGCATTCACCCATAATTTAATTAAAACCAAAGGTGCGGTAACTTTTAAAAAGGTTGAGGGCGAAAGGGACCGATATAATGTTTCAGGAGAAGTGAAATCCGGGAAGGATTATGTTACCATCGCCGGGACAGCCCACGCCGTTTCAGACAAGCACCTGAATTTTTCAGGAACCATCAGACAAAGC
>JAKOOI010000525.1 GCA_022701475.1 Weeksellaceae bacterium | reverse complement strand
GGCCAAAAGCATGGTTCCGAAGAGGCTGCAGGTACAGGAAACCGTAAGGCGGTACCAGAAAGTCGACCGGATCCTGGCAGACGTAATCTCCAAAAAGCCCCAGTTCAGGGAACTTCTTACAGAGAAGCTGGACCGGGTACTGGTTCATAAATTCTGGGGATATGTGGTCTTTATGATGATCCTGCTGGTTATCTTCCAGAGCGTCTTTTTCCTTGCTGAATACCCGATGAACTGGATCGATGATTTATTCCCCTGGCTGTCAGCCGCTGCCGGGGAATACCTGCCGGAAGGACCGATCAATTCACTGATCTCCAACGGGATTGTGCCGGGAATCGGGGGAATCGTTATTTTTGCGCCCCAGATCGGCATCCTGCTGTACTTCCTCTATCTCCTGGAAGATTCAGGATATATGGCGAGGGTGGTATTTCTGATGGACCGGATCTTACGCCCTTTCGGACTGAACGGGAAAAGCATCGTGCCGCTGGTGTCTGGAACAGCCTGTGCCATTCCGGCCGTTATTTCAACGAGAAATATTGAGAACATAAAGGAAAGGCTGCTGACCATCCTGGTGACCCCTTTCATGACATGCTCCGCAAGGCTGCCGGTCTACAGCATCATTATCGGACTGATTATTTCAGACGGAACGGTATTGGGAATCAAATACAAAGCCCTGGTACTGATGGGAATGTACCTGCTGGGATTTGTCGTAGCACTGCTTTCCGCAGCGGTCCTCAACAGGTTTATTAAAAACAAAGGCAAGACCTATCTGGTGATGGATCTTCCTACCTATAAGAAACCGCTTTTCGGTTATGATTTTAAAATGGTACTGGGAAAAGTCTGGGATTTTATTACCGGTGCCGGGAAAATTATTTTTATCGTCAGCATCATCATCTGGGTCCTGAGTTATTTCGGACCGAAACAGAGCCCGGAACAGCTGGTAGCCACCAATGTGGAACTTGACCATTCTTATCTCGCCAGGATGGGGAAAGGCATCGAGCCTGTAATTGCCCCGCTCGGATATGACTGGAAAATGGGCGTCGGCATCCTTACCAGCTTTGTGGCCCGGGAAGTTTTCGTAGGTACGATGTCTACCCTGTACAGCCTGGAAGATGACGCTCCCGAAGTGAAAGTAATCGATAAAATGAGGAGAGACGTAAAGCCGGATGGCGAAAAAGTATTCAGCTTTGCCACCGGGGTTTCGGTCCTTCTTTTTTACGCATTTGCAATGCAGTGTATTTCTACACTTGCAGTAGTCTACAGAGAGACCAAAAGCTGGAAATGGACCGCTTTTCAGGTAGCGATGATGACCGGTCTGGCCTATTTTGTATCGATGTTTGCCTATCAGATCTTAAAATAATGGATTCTTCCTTACTTATACAATACATCCTGGTATTTCTTATCGTGGCATTTGCCTGCTACGCTTTGTTCAAGGTGCTCAGAAAAAACTTTGCACCGAAAAAATTCAGTTCCAAAAGGACGGACTGCGATAAAGACTGCGGATGTTCATAAAAAAATAACATTCCTGTGGAAAACTAAAAAGCACACTTGGTTTTATTTTTTCTAATTTTGCATAAAACATACGGATGAAATTAGAATTGACAGAATGAATAATCTCTTTAGGAAACAGAGGCCATGCTGCAAAGCCGGAAAGCAACCCGGCAGAAAGCAGAGGTTCCACCTGTTTCCGGCAAACAGACAGGTACCGGATTTCTCTCAGATGAAACCGCTAAAGAAAAACCATGCATATGGAATTACCTGATCTGATCCTGAAGAAAACATCTTACTCCTGAAAATTCAATCTCTCCGGAATGTGGTACTGACCATTCTTTATCCATGCTATCATACCCGATAAGAAAACTGTATGAACGGATGTATCAGCAAGGTAGGATAAGGCGGCCTATAGCAGAGTCAGCATATGAAAAATTAAAACTTAAGAAATTCACACCTATGTCGTTAATAAAAAGTATTTCCGGAATCCGCGGAACCATCGGAGGAAAGGTAAATGATAACCTGACCCCGCTGGATGTGGTAAAATTTGCCTCCGCATTCGGGACCTGGCTGCAGCACAGGCATCATAAAAAAGACATCACCCTTATCATAGGCAGGGATGCAAGAATCTCCGGGCAGATGGTATCCTCGCTGGTAACAGCAACTTTGCAGGGACTGGGAATCCATGTCATAGACCTTGGGCTTTCCACCACCCCTACTGTGGAAATTATGGTCCCGGAACTGAAAGCGGAAGGCGGAATTATCCTGACCGCATCCCACAACCCCAAACAGTGGAACGCCCTGAAGCTGCTGAATGAAAAAGGGGAATTCATCAGCGGCGAGAACGGAGCTGAAGTATTGGCTCTTGCAGAAAGCGAAGACTTTAATTATGCGGAAGTAGATGACCTGGGAACATACGAAACCAGGGACGATGCTTTTGATATCCATATCCAACAGATTCTTGAGCTGCCGATGGTAGATGCAGAGGCCATTAAAGCCAGAAAGTTCAGAATTGTCCTGGATGCCGTGAATTCTACCGGCGGAATTGCCATCCCGATGCTGCTGGACCGGCTGGGCTGTGAAACGGTAAAACTGTACTGTGAACCGACAGGCCATTTCCCGCACAACCCTGAACCGCTGAAAGAACACCTCGGTGACATCTGTGAACTGGTAAAAAAGGAAAATGCCGACCTTGGTGTGGTGGTGGACCCTGATGTGGACAGGCTGGCCCTGATTGACGAAAAAGGCGAAATGTTCGGTGAAGAATATACCCTGGTGGCCGTTGCCGACTATCTGCTGAACCATAAAAACGGCGTGGCAGTTTCCAACCTTTCTTCAAGCCGCGCCCTGAGAGACGTGGCACAGAAACATGATTCATCCTATTTTGCCAGTGCCGTTGGCGAGGTAAATGTGGTGAACCTGATGAAAGAAAAAAATGCCGTTATCGGCGGTGAAGGAAACGGAGGGATTATTTATCCGGATCTCCATTACGGAAGGGATTCCCTCGTAGGCATTGCCCTTTTCCTGACTTATCTTGCCAAGCAGGATAAAACGGTTTCCGGGCTGAGAGCCGGATATCCGGCCTATTTCATGGGAAAAAAGAAAATTGAGCTGACTCCTGAAATTGATGTGGACGGCCTTTTAACTAAAATGGAAAAAGCCTATCCAACAGAAGAGGTTTCCACGGTAGACGGTGTAAAGATAGATTTTGAAAACAACTGGGTACACCTCAGAAAATCCAATACGGAACCTATTATCAGAATCTATACCGAAGCCCGGTCACAGGAAGAAGCCGACCGGCTGGCTGATGAAATGATAGCTAAAATCAATAGCCTGATTTAATAAAAATTAACATCTTTTTCATTAGTATAGTCGTATTTATTACTACATTTATTCATAAGATTTCAGAACTGAGTATTAGTACATCTCCTGTCTCAAGTCTTAATCTTAAAACTGTTTATATTGGAAGAATATTTTGGAAATGAACTTGTGAAAAAGTTCGAGGAAATGATGGAAAACCATGATGAATTCTATTTCGACACTGAAGAACTGGAAGACATCATCGTTTACTATCTGGAGCTGGGAGATTTTAACTACGCCGATACGGCAGTGAATTACGGCCTGAAGCTCCATCCCAATTCCTTAGATATCAAGATCAAAAAGCTTGAGATTCTTCTGGAATGGGAAGACTATACGACCGCGAAGGATCTTATTGATGAGCTGAAAGGCTCTTCTATGGAAAATACCGATTTTCTGGTATGCTACGCGAAGTATTATTCGAATTTAGGAAATCCCAAAAGGTCCATCGACATCTGTAAGAAGGCGCTTGAACTGAAGGAAGAAGAAAATTTCCTTCATAATTTTATTGCTGATGAATACGTGAATCTGGGAGATCCTTTTAACGCTCTTAAACATTACAGAAAAGCACTGAAGGAAGATCCTACTGATGATTATGCACTCGAAAACAGCATGATCTGCTTTGCTGATATGAACAAGACCGATGAAGCTATCGCTTTCCTGAATGAATACCTGGATGAGTATGCCTATTCTGAAGTAGCCTGGTTTGAATACGGACAATTCTACTTCAACAGGAAAAATTATGATGAAGCCATTAAAGGGTATGATTACCTGCTGGCAATCAATTCAAGCTCCGTAGGCGTGTATGCCAACAAAGCGGCGTGTTATGAAGCATTGGGCCAATACAAGAAAGCGATTGAAGTGTATGAAGAAATGCTGGAACTGGAATATACGAAAGCGTTCACATTCTATAAGATCGGCTTATGCTACAAAGCCCTGAAACAGCCTATTATCGCCTTGAATGCTTTCCAGAAATCGCTGCGGGAAGATCCGCAGTTTTATCTGGCTATGATGGAGCAGTCTTATCTGTATGAGGAAATGGGAGGAATGGCAGAAGCCCTTCACTTTGCCCGCGAAGCCACCCATTTAAATGAGAATAATCTGGATTACCAGAAAAGGCTTGCTTTTCTTTTCATTGATTCCGGAAAATTCGAGGAAAGCCTGACCTGCCTGAAAAAGCTGGTGGAAGCAGAGCCGACAAGGTTTTACAACTGGTATGCTTATTCTGAAGTACTGATGCTGCTGGGGGAATACGAAGAATCGGTTACCGTCCTCAACAAAGCCGTAAAGGCCCATCACAGAGCCGAACTTTATTATCAGCTAAGCAACTGTTACTTTAACCTGAGAGATCAGGAAAAAGGAAAGGAAACGCTGTTGCAGGCATTGGAACTGGATCCGTCTTTAGTTTCTGATATGCAGAAAAAATATCCTTTCATTAAGGATGAAGTAAAAAAGGCCCGGGCCAAAGTAAAGAAGAAAAATCCGTAAAAATAACGGACAGATTAT
>JAKOOI010000131.1 GCA_022701475.1 Weeksellaceae bacterium | reverse complement strand
TCCAGCATTTCTAACGTAAAATCCCGGAATGTTTCTGCCTGAGGAAATCTTTCCTGCAAAACGGCTTTGCCCCTTTCGACTTCTTTTCTCCTTTCATTATAGCCTGAGGTGAGGTGGGTATGTTTTACGCAGCTGTCAAACAGTACCCAGCTGCAGCCTTCCAGCTCTGCATCGTAATACTGGTGGCCGAGCGAATTGCAATCCAGCATGATGACTTTATTTTCTTTTCCGAAAACCGAGGCAAACTGATCCATAATACCGCAGTTTACTCCTACAAAGGTATGTTCCGCTTTCTGTCCGATGACAGCCATTTCCCTTCTGGAGAGCGCAAGACCGAACAGCGAATCCAGGATGTAAGCAAACCCGCATTCCAGCGCAGCCGAGGAGGAAAGCCCCGATCCCATCGGAATGGTACTGGTAAAGGCGATCTGCATTCCGCCAGTTGCTTTTCCGCTTTCCTGTACCGCATTGAAAACGCCCAGCAGATAATTGGCCCACTGCTTCTCCCCGGGAACCTGCTTTTCCCTGGTATCAAAACTGAAAGATTCATCGAAATCACCGGCAAAAATAGTACAGACAGCTGAATCATCCTTCTTCGTCACGGCAAAGCAAATGTATTTATCAATAGCCGCCGGAAGCACAAACCCGTCATTGTAATCAACATGCTCCCCAATAATATTGATTCTGCCCGGAGCCAGAAAGAGCTGTCCGGGTTCCGAATAAAAGGCCTTCCGGAAAGCTTCCTTCGTCGCTTCCATTAATTTTTCCTGCATACCTGTGAATAATTTAAGTGTACTGATTTTAAATGTTAAAAATACAGTTAAATTCCGGACCGGCCATACACTTAAAGCAAGACTTCGTGGCGATTCCCCGGATACGGCAGGTTACACAGGACAAAAGAGAAACTTACCGGTCTGCCCATCAGCATCATTCCATAAAATAATTGAATTCCTTCCTATATTGGGACGGACTTTTTTTCACATATTCCTTAAAGGTCTTGTTGAAGTAGCTGAAATTATTGAAGCCGCTTTCGAAACAGACTTCCGTAATGCTTATGGGCTGTTCTGCCAGCAGCTTCAAGGAATGGGTAATCCTGTATTCATTCACGAACTGGGTAAATGTCTTATTGGTGATCTTTTTAAAGTAGCGGCAGAAAGAAGGGACTTTCATATTGGCGAGATCGGCAATTTCCTCCAGGGTCATCTGTTCCCGGAAATGGTCTTTCACGTAATTGAAAATCACATTGATCCGGTCATTGTCTTCCACCTGGGTCTGGAGATAGTATTTTCCGGCATTCAGAATGCGGCAGTCCTGTGTAGATCCCAGTTCATCCAAAATTCCCAGAAAACGGATCAGCCGGTCCAGGGATGAAGATTCATGCATTTCGGCAATTTTTCTTCCCACTTCTTTTTTTACGGCATCCCCGAATACAATGCCCGCTTTTGATTTTTCAAGCAGGCTGACAATCCGCTGCATTTCCGGGGTTCCCCAGAGCGTTTCCCCAAGGAAATCCGGCTTGAACTGAATGACCATTTCATACTCGTTATTGGTATTCTCATTGGTAAGGCCACAGTGCGGAAGATTACTGCCGATGAGCACCAGGTCACCGTCTGAAAAATAAGAAATATTGCTCCCGATCTGTCGTTTCCCTGAACCTTTACAGACATGGATCAGCTCAATTTCAGGATGATAATGCCATACATGGGACTTAATATTCTCATTAGTAAGGAATTTCAGGCTTGTAAAGCTGCTGCCGATATTAGGTTTTATGGCTTCAAATGAAGGATGTGAATGTTTCATAGCCTTAAAGTTTATGGTATATTGACCGAATAATGCACAAAATTAACAATTAATATTTAATTAACACTAGTCATCAGTTAATATAATACATATATGTGAAAATTGTATGGTAGAATTGATGGCACAACTGCTGTACATTTGTACCATAATCAACTGATATAAATAACATTATCATGAATGCAGTTTTAAAATCCGGTTTTCTCCTTGCTTTCTCTCTAATGTCAGCAGGACTGATGAGCAAAGACAGAGATTTCTCATTGTCTGTAAAAAAAGCAGAATCGAAGACCCTGCACTTTGAAGTGTCGAATGCCAGAAATCTTTCCCTTTTCATTTATAATGATTCTGTAGGCGAGCTGTATGCTGAACGTCTGAACAACGAAGGGCAGATTGCCAAATCCTATGATTTGCAGGCCCTGTCTCCGGGAATTTACTTTCTGGTAGCGGAATCTGAAACGAAAGTTGAAAAATATAAAATTACCATCAGCAGCAACAATACTGTGGAAATGGACAGAACACCGGCGAGCACGGTCAGTAAACCTGAGTTTACCCTTTCCGGACACCTGGCCAAACTGCATATGGATGAATGTAAAAACCCGGTAAACATCTCGGTTTATGACTCATCCAATACACTTTACTATTCAGATACCAAGACTGCAGCAGAGGGATCGCTTGATCTTACATTTGATCTCAACCCCCAGACTTCAGACACTTATTTTATCAGGGTGGAAGAAAACGGAAATGTATTCAATAAGATGATTTCCTTCAGATAGATCCATAACTAAATTATAGATACCATTCCCGGTTCATATAGGGAATACAATTTTACGTACAGTCAGTTTTTGAGGCAACTTCCTAAAAGTTGCCTCGATTTTTTTTTAATTATGATGCCCCATATTCAGCTTGATCTTCTTCAGGTCTTCCAGCTCGTTCACCGGACGTTCGATGTCATATGGAATCGGTCTTTTAGAGAACGTCTGAAAATACAGCAGACAGGCATCTTTCCACCAAACCGCATCCTTCGCCTGGATTTTCAGTTTAGACTGAACCTCGGAGAAGCGCTGCTCATCAATATAAGGCTGCATCCGGTCCCAGGTTTTCTGGTATTCCCTTACCTGATGAACGCCTGAATCGTATTTGTAGCACAACTCGTCCCACAGGGTTTTGCCGTCTTTCATTTTATAATCCCACGGTACATGATGGAACCACAGGATCAGGTTTTCCGGGCAGGTTTCGATGTTTCCGTAAATTTCATTCAACGGCAGGAAATACTGCGAAACGGCGTTGCTTCCGGTTTTGGTGCGGTCGAAGCCGATTCCGTTGGCGTCCGCGCGGTGGTAATACACCGGCGACCAATCCGGTCTTCCGCCTTTGTAATCGCCCCATGGTTCCGGGCCGTAGTGGTGGTTTCCGGCAAAGATGTGGTGAAGTCCCAGAGGCATCATGTAATCCACCACCGTTTCGCGGGAAGTCAGCATGATCTGTTTTACCGGATTTACAAACTCCGGTTTGTTGGTAAAGGTCATTTTAATCCATTCGTCGGCAATCTGCTCGGAAGTGAGTTCATGGTTCCAGGCCAGCCTTCCGAAGGCATACCAGTTGGATTGGGCAAACTGATGACCCGTCCAGTTGGTATCTTCCCCGATATTGGCGACAGCTGAAATGGCGGTGATTTTTCCGGGTCTTAAAGTACCGTCGGTAATTTTGGCAATGGTCGATCCTTTTCCGTCGGAATAGGTATCGCTTTCCAGGGTTTCTTTAAACAACGGAGCCAGGTAAGCCAGATGATTGGCCTGCCCCAGGTACTCCTGGGTAATCTGGAATTCCACCATTTCCGGCGTTTTTTTCAACGCTCCGAATAAAGGATTGAAAGCTTCTCTCGGCTGGAAATCTACCGGACCGTTCTTGATCTGGATGATCACATTGTCCCTGAATTTTCCGTCCAGCGGAACAAATTCCAGGTAGGCCTGCTTGGCGCGGTCTTCTTTGCTCGGACTATACACGAACGCTCTCCACATGACGATTCCGCCGTAAGGTTTCAGGACATCGGCCATCATATTGGCGCCGTCGGCGTGGGTTCTTCCGTAATCCTGCGGCCCTGGCTGTCCCTCGGAATTGGCCTTCACCAGAAATCCGCCGAAGTCGGGAATCAATTTGTAAATTTCGGCCGCTTTTCCTTTCCACCATTTCTGAACGTCTTTGTTCAAAGGATCTGAATTCTCTGTTTTTCCCAGTACTTTAGGTGAGGAAAAGTTTACGGAAAGGTAAACCTTAATACCGTAAGGCCTGAAAATATCCGCCAGTACCTTTACTTTTTTCAGGTAATCTTCGCGGAGCATATTCGGAGAAGCATTCACGTTATTCAATACCGTCGCGTTGATTCCGACGGAAGCATTTGCTCTTGCGTATTCTTCATATCTCGGAGAAACGGTATTGGGCAGGTCTTCCCACTTCCATAACGAGTGGCCTGCATATCCGCGCTCGATGCTTCCGTCCAGGTTATCCCAATGGTTCAGGATCCTTACATCATAAGACGGTTTTTCGGTAATATTCAGATTGCTGAGGTTCGCGTTGGTCTGCTGCAGCCTGAGCATGTGGTACACCCCGTACAGCAATCCCGATTCTTTCGGTGCTGAAACAACGATCTTTTCAGTTGAGGATGTTATCCGGTAACCGTCTTTCAGGCTTTTCAGTGATTTTTCCAGCCTGAGTTCCACCGCTTGCCCCTGCCAGTGACCGGTCAGTTCTTTCCGGGCAATCTTCAGCATCGGGCTGTTGCCTTTGGTGATGATCTTTTCAGAAGATATTCCGTTTTTTGAAGGAAACCGGAGCCAGAGCTGACTTCCGTCTTCCGCGAAAATCATCATCGGAACCA
>JAKOOI010000470.1 GCA_022701475.1 Weeksellaceae bacterium | reverse complement strand
AGAGAAGGCTGATGAATTCTACAACAGTTTACAAAAAGTCTGTCCAAGATATTCCGGGTAAACTTTAGACAAAAGACCGTACTCCCCGCCCCTGCCCTAGCCACGATAGGAACGGTTACCCCACAGCAGGCGGTGGAGAAGGCTGGCCGGCGGACGGGTTTGGTGAGGGAGGACTGGGAAAAGGCCGGCGCGAGGAGTATGAGTGGATAGCGTGAAAGAGCTCCTGAAAAAAATTCATGACCCGGAGGAGTTTGAGAAGAGAAATACGGAAAAATGGAAATAAGGTAATTGAAAGAGTATAATATAAGGAAGCTGAAGATATGAAACTGGTATCGGTTTATCTGCACGAGATACTATCAAAAATAAATATGAGAAGTAAAAGTATAATCCTATCTCGAACCAGATGTTTCCGGAAATAGCCCAGAATCAGAAAAAACGTTTTACTAACAGTTTAAAAGTATAGTATCCCATGAGGCAGCCGATGGTGTCAGCGACTACATCCAGGGTTTCCATGGATCTGCCCAAGCCCATCTTTTCCTGCAGGATTTCGGTGAGGAAAGCATAAATGAGAATAATCTGGAAAAAGTAGGAAAATCTGATTTTCGGGAATGAGGCGATCAGACAAAAGCCTAATGCTGCGAAGATACAAAGGTGCAGGACCTTGTCGATGCCGTTGAACATAAACCAGTACTCGTGGTTTTCTACTCCCGGCCGGAGCAGCATATACGTAAGAAATGCCCAATAAATGGGCAATATCTTACTGAATATATTTGAAATCTTATCCAATGACTTCCTGATAAGCTTCTGCAGAAAGCAATTCTGATTGATCGGCACCATCAGCCACCTCCAGTTTGATGATCCATCCGTTTCCATACGGGTCGGTATTCAACAGTTCCGGCTGGTCTTCCAGTTCCGAATTGAATTCAATTACTTTCCCGGCAATCGGCAGGAACAGATCCGAAACGGTTTTTACCGCTTCCACGCTTCCGAAAACAGCGCCGCTTTCCAGTTCATCATCTACCGTATCGACATCCACGTATACGATATCTCCAAGTTCACCCTGAGCGAAGTCTGTAATGCCGATGGTTGCTACATTTCCTTCGATCCTGATCCATTCGTGATCTTTCGTGTACTTTAATTCTGATGGTGTGTTCATTTCTAATTTTTTATTTCTACAAATGTATTCAAAATTCCATAAGCTTCAAATATGATATAAAAAAAATGTCCTTCAAAATTGAAGGACATGTATATTTGTCTTGTTTCTTTAGAAACCTCCCGAATCCCCGAAGGTGAAGGTGGCAGAGATCCCGGCCCTGATCGTCGACAGCGGGAAGGCTGTGGAGATCTTGTACTTGGACATCATCTGCTCATAGAATACCCTCAGGTTAAGGTTCTGGGAAACGTTGTAATCTGCAGAAACCTTCACATTCATCAGCCGCTGGCCTCCCGTTACCTGGGAATCATCCAGCAGGATGTTGGTGATGCTGGTTCTGCTGTCCCTCAGGGAGAAGTCTCCCCGGATATTCAGGTCGCTGCCTTTTGCTTTTCCTCTTCCGCCCACATTGGTCATTCCCAGCTGGAAATTCCGGATGATGTATCCTACCCTTACTACGTATTCGCTGTTGGAATCTTCCGTTAAGGTATGGTTTACCAATCCGAGTAACAGGGTTCTCAGCCTGTTGTACTGGATACCGAGCTGGATGTTGTTCCTCATCGTCATATCTACCCCGATCAGCGGTGAGAAATTTTCCACGTAGCCTACCTGCGCGAAGGTAAACGGATTGATGTAATCATCGTTGATATCTCTTCCGGAACTGGTAAATGAGTTCAGCCTGTTGAAATAATCGATGCTGGACTGGATCCCGGTCGCTGTGTAGGTAGCCTGATAGGCATGCAGGATATCAAACTTGGAAAACTGACCGTTGATGATGGGAACATTCCGTAATCCAGAATAGGTAATTCTCCAGTTTGGAACCGGAAGACCTGCTTTCCTCGGGTTGCTCATCATTTTCGCGGTTTTTCCTTCCACGGCTGCCCGGAAGGCCGGAATCAGGATGTAGGCATTGGAGATTCCGTAGCCGTCTTTGAATCCGTCGTCCTGTAAAGCGCCCGGCATCTGCTGGGACAGGGCCATTGCATTCTGCCGTATGGCCTGATAGACCGCCGTTCCGTCCTGGAATGCCGTTTTCAGCAGCACCACAGAGTTGGTATAGGTAACCAGATCGTTGGCGAAGGTATAATCCGGATTCGGGATTCCGGTAACAGGATCACGGTAATTAAATCCGGCATGGGTAAAGTTCCGGTTGTAATTATGGATGGCGCTGATGTCAATCCTCAGATCATTCATCGGCATTACCTGCATATTGGCCCGCAGCTCTCTTGTGGACATCCTTATATAAGGGTCGGTCATAAAATCGGAGTCACTTACCCAGCCGTTTTCAATAACAGCCCTTCTGATATCGGCCTGGGATCCCAACAGGAACCCTACGGTAGGACCGCCCAGAGTCTGTCCGTATCCATACCAGTTCGGTGCCGATAATAATCCCGGCAGCACGGTACCGTTATTTTCAGAATAATTTATATCCAGCTGCTTGAAGGAAGTCAGCAGGTAGGCCATGCTCTGTAAAGGCGTCAGCCTGTTCCTGAACTTGTATTTTTTATAGGCATATCTGTTTTTCTCCCACGCCTGGGTATAAACATTGTTCAGGGAGTCTATTTCCTGCTTACGCTTCTGCAGCTTGGCAGAAATATTCTTGAAGTATTTAAACTGTCCGAAGAACTTGGTAAAGTCTGCGCTTCCCGTAGCCTGGATCACATTGGTATTCTGACCGATGGATCCCAGGCTTCCGTCCGGACTTGCCAGGAGCACGGTTGATCTTGCATTCCAGTTGTAAGTGAATCCGTATCCGAGTTCGGCATCGATGAAATCGAGGTACGGTAAATACTGGAACGGCAGTTTATAATTCAGCTGTACGCGGTGGTTATACAATACCGGTCTTCCGGCCCTGAATACATTTCCGAAAATTGCCGTATTGTCCATGGTGTTAACATCCATATTATCATTCAGGGTTCTGGTAGCGGAGTTAATTTCCAGTTTCAGGGACTTGGTGAAATTAAATCCTAACCCGTACTGCCATCCGAAATAGAAGTTCCTGTTTTTGATGGCTGCAAAATCATCTGCGTAATTACCGCTCAGAATAGCGTCGATATTCCGGAATTCCAGTTCGTTGTAATTCCTGTCCACTTCGGTTCTGAAGGAGAATCTGGTAGGAATAGGATTCAGGTTGAATTCTTTCACCCACTTCAGGTATTTGGTGGACTTTGCCGTATCGCTGATCATTTTATTGAACGGACGGATCACCCACGGTTTGAAAGTATAGTTATAGTCCACATATCCTCTCAGGTACTGCCTGTAGTTTCTCTTGGTATAGATGTCCCTGTAGAAATCGTCGTTATAAACGGCGGTTACCGAGATATTTTCCACATCATAGAATTTAGGCTTCCTGTTCTGGTTCACCCTTTCCTTGTGCATGTTTACCACACCGATGCTCCGCTGCTGCGTATAAGTCCTGGCTACTTTTTTCAGTTCTTCCCGGTTTGCGGCTTTCTTGAATTCGACATC
>JAKOOI010000443.1 GCA_022701475.1 Weeksellaceae bacterium | reverse complement strand
CAGGTAAGGGATTACGGGAACCCTAACAGAAACCGATACTGTGTTCTGCAGAGACAGGAATGGATCAATTCATTTTAAGCTGGAACAGAGCAGGATGCTGCGGGTAGTTTCTTTAGCCCCGATTGCCACGGCATCCTTTTTTTGCTGTGGGAAAGCCGGGCAAAAAAAGATACAGCAGAAAGCGGGAAAAAGCTCCTGAAAAAAATGAGGAACCGGAGACGGCTGTTCATACGATGATGCATCAGATCAGGCCGGTGACACAGGTCTGACGGCATGAATCAGTGGATTCTGTCTGGATTACAATGAAAAAAGAAACTCCCGCAGATCATGGTGATTCCGCAGATCTGAAAATAAAAAAAACTGCTGAATCCGTCCATCTGCGGGAGAATATTTCAACTGATACCAAGCAGCTGATAGCCATCAGATTCTTGCTATTGGCTTTACAATCAAAATTTTAACATATAAAAATATATTATTAAATCGTTTTAAGTACTTAAAAGCATAATATACAGACAGACTTATCCTTATTCATCAGAAACAGCCGTTTGCAATAGCTTACAACAAGCCTCCATAAGCCAGTCGCCAAAAGCTATAAGCCAGCCTCCATTTTCCTTCCATACATCAGGATCCGCTTGAAAGCATACAGGGCCGGAAGCTTAGGGAAGGCTGCGGCAATCCTTTTTTTGAATTCCCGGGTAAAGCTTTCCTGCTGTTCTGCATTCAGCCGCTCAAGATAGGGGATGAGTGTGGAACCGGAAATAAAATTGTACAGGGTTGCATGGTCTTCCGCAACAATCGGATAGATTTTCTGGAAGAGGCTGATCTCCTGCATACCGTTTTCAAACAGCACCTGGGCGTATTCGTCCAGGGTAAGTACGGAAGACGGAAGGTTCCATCCGGCCAGGTATGTCCGGAACGGTTCTTCTGCAGCCAGGTCATGAAGGATCCGGTTCAGGAGGTTTCCGGGCTGATAGGGCATCTGTACGGCCAGTCGGCCGCCGGCGGTGAGCTTTGAAATGATTTTCGGGAACAGGGTGGCATGGTCATCAGACCATTGCAGGGCTGCATTGCTGAAGATGAGGTCCCACTGTTCTTCGCGGTCTAGGATGTCTTCGGTGGTTGCCTGTTCAAACCGGAGCTGGCCGGTTTCAAGGGATGCGGACCGGGCGAGCATTTCCGCAGAGGCATCGATTCCCAGAAAGGTGGCATCCGGGAATTTTTCGGAAAGAAGGGCCGTCTGTTCCCCGGTGCCGCAGCCCAGGTCGACAGCTTTCATGCCTTTTTCACCGGCAATAAGATCCGCCAGGTCGAAAAACGGGGCAAAACGGATGTTCTTAAACTGATTATAGATCTCGGGGTTCCAGGGCATAGGATGAATTTTATAGTAAAGATAACGATTTTCCGGCGGTTGGCGGTTGGCTGATAGCTGATAGCTGTTAAGCGTAAATCCCGGATAACAGAGATATTAAATTTCAGAACTATCTGTAGTAATCGACAGGGATCAGGGTTTAGTCCGGCGTCATTACAGAGGCATACATCCGGTTCTGTCAGATGATCTGGTGGCTTTCCTTAATGCTGTTCATCACAAAGATGCTTTTCGTCTGCCCGATGCCTTCGATTTCCGATAAGACATTCACAAAAAATTCATGGAATTCGTCCATATTGGCTGCCAGGATCTTCAGCATGAAATCAAAATCGCCGCTGATGTTGTATAATTCCACCACTTCTTTCAGCCGGCTGGCCTCTTCGATAAACTTTCCTGCGGTTTTTTTATTATGCGCATTCAGGGCCACCATACAGATCACCATCATTCCTTTACCGACTTTTTTGCGGTCGACCACCGTAGTGTATTCCCTGATGATTCCCTGTTTTTCCATACGCCTGATGCGCTCGTGGGTAGGCGTAGGGCTGAGGTTGATGCGGGCGGCAATATCACGTACACTCAGCTTGGAATCCTTCTGCAGGATTCGGAGAATGGAAAGGTCTTTTTCGTCCAGTGTATAGGATGGTGTTGGCATTTGTCCTGTTTTTAAGATTGCAAATAGGGAATAAAAGGCTGTCTGTCCTTTTTAAACCGTGAATATATCAAATATGTACCAAATGTAAGGGTAAATTTTAATATTTGTCCTGTCTGATTTAATTTTGCAGGATAATTGAACTGTATGGACAGAAAAAACCTCATCCTGGTCCTGGCCTCCTTCGGAACATTTGTCGAAGCCCTGGATATTGCTATCATCAATCTCACCGTTCCTGCCATCCAGGAACAGTTCGGTATTGGTCCGGAAACGGTGCAGTGGCTGCAGACGCTGTATGTCCTGTTTTTCGGCGGGTTCCTGATCATCGGCGGAAAACTGTTGGACCAGATCGGAAGAAAGAAGATCTTCCTGCTGGGATCCTTGATTTTTTTGCTGACATCTCTCGGAGCGGGGCTTTCCACGGGTTTTAAAATGCTGGCGGTATTCCGGGCCTTGCAGGGACTGGGAGCAGCTTTCATTATGCCAGCAGCCATGTCCATCGTTACCCACACCTTTACACAGGATCAGGAAAGGAACCGTGCCGTAGGGATCTTCAGTTCTTTTGCAGCCATCGGATCCGGGAGCGGACTGTCCCTTGGCGGAATCATCAGCACCTATCTGAGCTGGCACTGGGTATTTTTGATCAATGTCCCTGTACTGATAGTCACGCTGATACTGGCCTTCCGCTACCTTCCTGAAGACCCGGAAGGCCAGACCCGGAAAACTGACGTTGCCTCCGGAATTCTTTTGGTTCTCGTATTGCTGGGCCTTACCTACGGAACACATGAGCTCACCCATATCCGGGAACACTTCCTGCCTGTAGCCGGATCACTGACCGTATCGGTAGTATTGCTGGCTGCATTGATTTACCGGCTGAAAACCGTCTCCCAACCTTTAATTCACCTGCAGCTGTTCAGGTATCCGTCACTGAAGGTTTCCGGCCTGGCCTTTGTGGCATTGGGTGGTTTTTTTATCGGGTTTCTCTTCCTGATTTCCCTGATGCTGCAGAAAGATATGCAGTACAGTGCGGCGTCTGCCGGCCTGCTGCTGGTACCGTTCAGCATCCTGTCTGCCCTGATGGCGAAATTTGTACTGCCTTCCGTTTCCAAGAGATTAAGTTCTGCGCAGATGGGTATTTTCGGCTGGTCTTTTATGCTGGGCGGGTCGGTCCTGTTGCTGGGTTCAGTGTACCTGGGCCATCCGCTGCTGCTGGTATTGCTCGGAGCCGCCTGTATTTCCGGAACGGGCATGACGTTCTGTTTTACGGCATTATCGGTGCTCGGCATACAGG
>JAKOOI010000427.1 GCA_022701475.1 Weeksellaceae bacterium | reverse complement strand
CCGTATGCAATTTCACTCACTGACAGGCGGGTGGCAGATAATTTTTCCTTGGCTTTTTCAATGAGTTTCTCATGTATATGTTCCTGCGCATTCCGGCCGGTATGCAGTTTCAGCAGGCTGCTCAGGTAGCCGGGTGAGACATTCATGGCCTGAGCCAGGGTTTTTACGGAAAGAACGCCGGTTTCCGGTGGGTCTTCCACTGAAAAATAAGAAGTAAGGAAATCCTCAACTTTCGTCAGGACCTGATGGCTGCTGATTTTCCTGGTAATGAACTGACGGTTGTAATACCGGTCGCAGTACCTGAGCAGGAGCTCGATCTGGGCGATGATCAGTCCCTGGGTAAATCCGTCGATATTGGAATGGTATTCCTGCCTGATATTATCAAATATGCTGAGAATGAGGGTTTCTTCCTTATCTGAAAGAAAAAGGGCTTCATGAATGGAATAATCGAAAAAAGAATAGCTTTTGATATTTTTCGCCATCGGCGAGCCCCATAGAAAATCCGGATGGATCTGTAAGAGATACCCGGAACCGCCGTTGGGCGAATCCGGATCCCTCTCTAGCCTCAGCACCTGGCCGGGCGCAATGAAGGACATAAGCCCTTCATCAAAATCATAGATCTGCCGGCCGTAATGAAGTTTTGCACCGGCATCACGTTTCAGAGCAACGGAATAAAAATCCATGACGATATTCACCGCTTTTCCAGCCTCCGGAAACTGCACCAGCGAGTAATCCACAAGGCTTATTAAGGGATGCTCAGGCTTGGGCAGGCCCCTGAAGCGATGATAGTCCGTAATCGATTGTATTCTGATGATTTCCATATCTGCAAATGTAGTGTATAGGAAGTCAGTTCCGTACTACCGGTTCTGTTTTTACGTACTGCTTACCTGCTGCTCATCAATAGCCCGAACCAGTCTTCCAGATGCCATGTATGCGTAAGTTTTCCGTCTTTAAGATAATGAAATTCATGCAGCGCTACCGAAACCTTCCGGCCGGTCGGCGGGATCCCCATCACTTCATTGGTATGGGTAAACTCCATGGAAGCCCTTACGGCTGCACGTTCATGGGTACCGAAAATATCGTGGATCACCACCTGGATATCCGGACATACGGCAAACAGCTGTCTCATGATTTCCTGAAGTCCTCGCGGGCCGTCTTCCTGCCCCGGAGCCAGCGGGAGATCTTTCCAGTCCGGGCTGCAGACCTCATCCAGCATTTCCGGCTGTTTGGTGTTGAAGGCTCCGTAAAATTTCCTGATCGCGTCTTTTTCCTTCTCGGTCAGGGCTTTTACCAATTCCTGGTCTTTACTTTCCATTTTAATTGCTTGTTGTTGAGATTTTAATTTCAAAATCCGTTCACCGGTTACAGATTAGACCCTCCTGAGATTTCGATACGCTGGGCATTGATCCAGCCGGCGGCATCGCTGCATAAGAAAGCCACTACGCCGCCGATGTCTTCAGGCAGCCCTACCCTTCCCAAGGCGGTCTGGGACGCCAGGTACTGATTCATTTCCGCATTGTCACGAACGGCACCGCCCATGATATCAGTCTCAATAGCGCCGGGCGCAATCACATTAACCCTGATTTTCCTGTTGCCCAGTTCTTTGGCCTGGTATTTCGTTAAAGTCTCCATGGCGCCCTTCAGCGCGGCATACGCTGCAAAACCCGGTGTCGCAAAACGGGTAAGCCCGGAAGAAACATTCACAATGCCACCAAAAGCGTTGATATGACGCAGCAGCTTCTGAGTCAGGAAAAACGGTCCTTTCAGGTGTACGTTTTCCATTTCTGTAAACTGCTGTTCCGTTATGGCCTCAAATTCAGCATAGTGAATAAATCCGGCATTATTAATGAGGAAGTCGAAGGTACCGGTTCCGAAACGGGACTGTAATTCAGCGCTTAATGTTTGTTCAAACAGATCGAAGCCGGAAGTATCTGAAACATCCAGTTTCAATGCCAGTCCTTTCTGCCCGAGCTCTTCAATCTGCCTTACCACCGCTTTTGCCGCCGAATGTTGATTCTGATAGGTAAATACCACATCCAGCCCGTTTTTTGCCAGACTGATAACCATATCTTTTCCAAGGCCCCGGCTCCCGCCTGTAACTACTGCAATTTTGTTTTTTGATGACATACTTCTTTTTTTTAGTATTAACAGGAAACAAAGGTACCGGAGCCGGAAAAATATAATGTAGCCAAACCCTGACAATCCGTAGCCAAAAACGTGAAGGTATTACAGCCGGATGAATCTGACCGGTGCGGATGTTCAATTTCCTGCCCGGTAAAAACTGACGAATATAAATATCCGGAAAGGGATCAAAACAATACGGTAACAGGGCTGAAGGGCTAATGCATCCTGTTTTCTACCGGTAAGGAACCCCTTTTACCAAAGGTCTGAACCTGAAAATGTAATAGGGTGCCTGCGCTTTGCTCTTTCCGTTATTAAAAGCAGCGCCCAGATGGACCTGTGCGGCAGAAACATACATATAACCGTCATGGGCATTGTAACTTACGCCATCGGGCCACAGCAATTTCCGGTCTGCGAAAACGGTATGGATACTTTTATCTTTCGCCAGCACGACCTTCACACTGTTGCTTTCCATTGCCGTTAAATAAATATTTCCGGCTGTATCGATACTCAGACCCCCATTGTTCGGTTTATCCGAATAGGTTTCTATCCTTCCGGATAATTCGCTTTCAGTGAGATTTTCATCGAGTAGATCATCCAGCTTTACACGGTAGAGCCTGCTTCCGTTCAGGGGTGCAAAATACAGCCATTCAAATTTCTCATCCGCCGTGATGCCGTCGCAGCCCACGAGAAGATTTTTGCCATTGACCGATAGAGGTATACCGTTGATGACAGTCGGCACATTTTCAGGCAGAGTTGTCCTGTTGCCCTGAAGCAGGCGCCGGGTCTTGCCGGTTTTCATATCTACCGTGATTAAAGCCGCAGTACTTCCGTTGCCACCGTTTCCGATACCTTCATCAGCAATAATAAATGCCCCATGCCTGGTATCGACGACCATATCATTGGGCTGGGAAGTGCGGGTCAAGGCAGTTTCCGGCAGATAATACATCTTCTCGAGTGCGTCGGTTACCGTATTCCAGCCGACGATCTTAGGAGTTACGGGATTCCGCTGCCCCATGTCGAGCATCCAGATAATCCCGTTTTCATCATTGCGGATACCCAACACGTTGCTCAGGTAATGGTCATCCGTCTCTCTTGGCGTGTTCCAGGCTTTATTGGGGAATGGGGCGGTCTTTTTCGTCCTGGCATCATAGGTCACGACACGGTCAGACGGATTAAAGAAAGGATGATGGCTGTAGACCAGATTTCCCTGACGGGTAAAAGCAATATTTCCTACTGCCTGGCCGACGTTGGCAAAAATTTCGTACGCAACCGTCTGGGAATAAGTCAATGAACCGATCAGGATCCCAATTGTTAACATGCATTTTTTCATATCGTATCTAAATTATTTTTGTGATGAGCGTCCGTTTGAAGGATCGGAAAAGACAGGTCAGGTCCTTTATCCGGGTTTGTCTGAGGAAAAGAATCCTGCTAACTCTTCTTACGAACATTTTTATTGTTGCAAAACTAAGTATAGTATGCTACCTTTGCAATAACGGTATAAACAGATAGTAACAGATG
>JAKOOI010000421.1 GCA_022701475.1 Weeksellaceae bacterium | reverse complement strand
TAACGGTCTGGATGGAATGTGCAGGCGCCGGCAGTCTGGCTGCCATGCCCTCGATCCACAGGTGGGTATCGATATCCTGATCGCTGTCGTTCATGATCACGGTCACCAGCTGGCCGTCCCGGTTCATGAAGGTAGTAGAGGTCAGCGCAGCGCGGTTGGAAGAACTGCCGATCCTTTGGGCTTCCGGTTTGATGAATTTCGATACGTGGCCTACGTAATAATATTCGTAGGTATAATGTACTTCCCCGGTTTTGGTGTCTGCGATGATGGGTGCAAAACAGAAGTTGCCGACGTGGTTCGGTCCGCCGGTTTCGTCCAGCAGAACATTCCAGTCGGTCCATAATGCGGTTCCTTTGTTGAAATCATTCAGCATATTCCTTCCGTAGAGTTCGCCGAGCTTTACATCGTATATTTTAGACAGGTCGAACTGCTCCTTACAGCCCTCGGTAAAGGCCAGGAATTTATCCGGGAAAGCCCTTTGGGTCTCAGCCAGGTTATCGAAGAGCTGGGTTTTATTGTTCCAGGTTTCATACCAATGGTAACCGATCCCGGCAGCATATTTCGAGGTTTCGGGATCGCTTAAAGTAGTGGTGGCCCGCTGATAGATCAGGTCCCGGTTGTGGTCCCAGATCATCACTTTTTTATCTTTATAACCGTTTTTCCAGAGAGTCGGGCCCAGGTTTTTCCCCAGAAAATCGCCTTCTTCCTCCGCGGTATAGATGCAGGATTCCCAGGTCTGGGTAGCCATCGGCTCGTTCTGCACCGTCAGTCCCCATACACCGATTCCCCTTTTTTCATATTCTTTGATAAATTTAACATAATACTCTGCCCACGGCTGGTAGTACCTGTTTTCCAGCCTTCCGCCTTTCAGCAGGCTGTTGTTGGATTTCATCCATGCCGGCGGGCTCCACGGAGAGAAGTAAAAGGTAAAATCTTTGCCGATTGCTTTCCGGGCTTCCTGAATCATCGGGATCTTGTACTTTTCGTCATGGGCAATATTGAATGACTTCAATGCCGTGTCACCGTCCTGTACATAGGTATAGGAATCACTTGAAAAGTCACACGAATTCATGTTGGTGCGGACTACGGTATAGCCCAGACCGTTTTTCCCGTAACAGGCTTCTATAATTTCCTGCTGCTTCTTTTTCGGAAGCTTGTAAAAGGTTTCGGCAGCAGCATCCGTAATGGCTCCTCCGATCCCGATGAGCTTCTGGTATTTAAAATCCGGATCCACAAAGATACAGGCGTCCGTCTCTTTGGGCTGCCCGAACTTCTCAAAGGATACGCTTCCCTTATCTGCCATTTTCTGGCCTGTTTTTGCATCGGTAAGAATTACCTTTGCCGTTTTACCGGTATTTTTTTTCCAGTAGCTTTGTGCGTTCACCTGTACCATCATTGCCGCTGCAAAACAGCTGACCATCAGTTTCTTCATATATGTATTTCTTTTTTTCAGAGAGACTGCACTCCCCGTTATTTTGTTTTTTTCAGGTCCTGGTAGACCCTTACGTAATCAATTTCGAATTTCTGCGGAAACACCGTATCATCGATGCCTTCCTTTCCGCCCCAGAACCCGCCAACCGCCAGATTCAGGATCAGGAAGTACGGCTGGTCGAACGGCCATGCCCCATAATTTTTTTCTTTGTTCTGATAGGTGAAAAATTTCCGGCCGTCTACAAAGACCTCGATTTTTTCCGGCGTCCATTCCGCTTTGTAGACATGGAACCGCCTGCTCGCATCGTTCACGGACACGGTATCGGTTTTCTGGGTACCGATGATATGGTTGTAGTCTCTGGTATGTACGGAAGCATGGATGTAGCCGGGATGATACCCCACGTGCTCCATGATATCCAGCTCCCCGTCGTCCGGCCATTTCTGCATTCTTTCGCTCATCATCCAGATGGCAGGCCAGGTTCCCCTGCCTTCGGGCAGCTTTGCCCGGACTTCCACCGTACCGTACTGAAAGGAGAACTTTCCTTTGGTCAGCAACCTTGCAGAAGTATACTTATTTTTTTCAAAGTCTTCTTTTCTGGCTTCAATGACCAGTTTACCGTTTTCCACCCTGGCATTTTCAGGACGTTTTTCCGTATAGAACTGGGCTTCGTTATTCCCGAACCCGTTACCGCCGGTATCGTAATTCCACTTAGCAGCATCAGGCAATCCGTTGATGCCGAATTCATCGCTCCAGATCAGTTTCTTTCCTGTCTCTGCTTTATACGATGCACACTGCAGTGTCGAGAGAATGAAAGCCCCTCCGAGCATTACCTGAAAAAGTTTGTGAATATTCATAAAAACGGCCAAAGGTATGGATTTTTACCGCCGAAAGCGGGTTTCATCCCGCTTCCAGTACGTAAACTGTTATTTATTGTAACCATTTGATTCTTTTTGTCTGGACATGCTGTGAATCTGTTCCCACCATGATATCGAATTCTCCCGGTTCCCAGTCGTAGTTCAGCTGATCGTCATAGAATTTCAGGTCTTCCGGGGTGAGGGTAAAGGTAATGGTTTTGCTCTGCCCTTTCCTGATCATCACTTTCTGAAAACCTTTGAGTTCCTTCACGGGACGCACGGCTTTTCCGACCAGGTCCCTGATGTACAGCTGCACCACTTCCTCCCCGTCGTAGTTCCCGGTGTTGGTCACGTTTACGGTAATGGTCAGCGTCTGCTGACCTTTAAGTTCCGGTGAGCTCAGCGTCATATCCGAATACCGGAACCCGGTGTAGCTTAATCCGTACCCGAAAGGGAATTTAGGGTCGTTATCCAGATCGATATAGGCAGAAACATAATTCCTGTCGGTATTGTTCTTTGCCGGCCTTCCGGTATTGTAATGGTTATAGTATACCGGGATCTGGCCTTCGGTTCTCGGGAAGGTCATCGGCAGCTTTCCGGCAGGATTCACCGTGCCGAACAACACATCGGCAATGGAATTCCCGGCTTCGGTACCGAGCCACCAGGTGTACAGGATCGCAGGAATATGGTCTGCCGCCCAGTCGAACACCAGCGGGCGGCCTGCGTTGATCATCAGAACAATAGGTTTCCCGGTCTTTGCAATTTCTTCCAGCAGCTCTTCCTGAACGCCGGAGAAATGAAGATTGCTCCTGCTCTTCGCTTCACCGCTCATCGCATGCCCTTCGCCCAGCGTCATGATCACCACATCCGCTTTTTTAGCCGTCTCTACTGCTTCTGCGAAAAGGGAGCGGTCCTGGCCATCAGCATTACAGCCTTTGGCATACAGGAGCGTTGCATTCTTATCCAGCTGGCTTCTGATGCCATCGAACTGGGTAACGATCCGCTGCGGGTCATCCTTGAAAGCAACCGACCAGAATCCGTGGTTGGCGGTGGTCTCTTTTCCGAAAGGCCCGATCAGGGCGACCGTCTTTGCCGATCTGGAAAGCGGAAGGATATTCCCCTGGTTTTTAAGCAGGACAATGCTTTTGGAGCCGAATTCCCTGCCGAATTTCCGGTTGTCCCGGTTATCCGTCTGTTCCTTCTGCTTTTTTTCGCTGCTGAACCGGTAAGGATCGTCAAACAGGCCCATTTCGAATTTCTTGATCAGGATTCTCCTTGCGGCATCATCTATCAGCTGAGGATCCACTCTGCCTTCCTTTACCAGTTCTGGTAATTCTGCCATATAGGCGCGGCTTTCCATGTCCATATCGCTGCCGGCAATGACTGCCTTTTCAGCCGCTTCCTTATTATCCCGGGCATATCCGTGGGGCACCATCTCGCCGATGCTTCCCCAGTCGGACACTACGAATCCCGGGTAATTCCATTTTCCCTTTAAAAGATCCCTCAGGATGTAACGGTTGGCCGTTGCAGGAATCCCGTTGATATCGTTGAAAGAATTCATGAATGTGGCAACGCCCGCTTCCGCAGCCGCTTTGAACGGCGGCAGGTAAGTTTCATTCAGCTGCCTGAGGCTCATGTCTACGGAGTTGTAATCCCTTCCGCCCACGGCAGCTCCGTACGCGGCGAAATGTTTGGCACAGGCCATGATCGCATCAGGGGTTCCGAGACCTTTTCCCTGGAATCCTTTGATCCTGGCCAGTCCTATTTTAGTTCCAAGGTACGTGTCTTCCCCTGAGCCTTCCATCACCCTGCCCCATCTCGGGTCCCGGGCCACGTCCACCATCGGGGCAAACGTCCAGTGGATTCCGTAAGCGGAAGCTTCCGTGGCAGCAATCCGTTCCGACTTTTCAATCAGTGCAAGGTCCCAGCTGGCCGCCTGCCCGATGTTCACGGGAAAGGTGGTCCTGTACCCGTGGATCACATCCTGCCCGAAGAGCAAAGGTATTTTTAATCCGGACTGCAGGGCCAGCTGCTGGAATTTCCTGGTTTCCGCAGCGCCGGCCACATTAAGCATGGAACCTACCCTTCCTTTTTTTATCTCTTCCAGAACCGTTGCAGAGCTGGAGTTTTGAGGGCCGGTAGCATATTCAAACCCGCTGTACTGCACCATCTGTCCCACTTTTTCCTCGAGGGTCATTTTTGATAAGAGTGCTGATACCTTCTG
>JAKOOI010000119.1 GCA_022701475.1 Weeksellaceae bacterium | reverse complement strand
GTATCCAAACCTATAAGGTTTTTGAAACCTTATAGGTTTAACTGTTGTCCGCCATACATATCCTGATGCTGATTATAGGATGAAGACAGGCCGGCTGCAAAAAAGGAAGACTGCTGCCCTAGCCCGGATCTTAGCGGTTACCCCACAGCAAGCAGAGGGAAAAGACCGGACACAGCCTGGCAAGAATCGGCGCGAGGAGTATGAGCGGAGAGCCGGAAACAGCTCCTGAAAAAAGTGAATGGGATTGGAGGGTGATAACGGGAAGTTGAAGAGTTTGAGAGTGTGAGGGTTGGAGAGTGTGAGGGTTGGAAGTGAATGAATAAGGTCTGAACAATATATGATTTTATGGATATTTTGTGATAATTTAAATAAATTTTCACGCACCAAATATCTGTTGAAGGAACTTATAGAAAACAAAAAAAACACACTGGTAATCAGTGTGTTTCAGTGGAGCCAACTACGGGACTTGAACCCGTGACCTCTTCCTTACCAAGGAAGCACTCTACCGCTGAGCTAAGTCGGCATGGAACTAAAAAAATCATACCGGAAGCATGATTTTCTTTGAGCGGAAGACGGGGGTCGAACCCGCGACATTCAGCTTGGAAGGCTGACGCTCTACCAACTGAGCTACTTCCGCAATTCTGTTTCCAAAATTATTGGTAACGCTGTGCAAAACTAAGGAAAATCCTTTAATCATGCAACTTTTTATCTAATATAAAATGTGGGGAGAGCAGGATTCGAACCTACGAAGCCGAAGCAACTGAGTTACAGTCAGTCCCATTTAGCCACTCTGGAATCTCCCCAGATATTTTATATTAAAATGAGCCTTCAGAGGGATTCGAACCCACGACCCCGAGATTACAAATCACGTGCTCTGGCCAACTGAGCTATGAAGGCATTTTAATATTCGCCTGAAACTGCGGGAAAATCTACCCGGCATTTTTTCAGTAGTTAAAAAAAATTCACCCTTTACAAAGTGTGAATTTTCTGAGCGGAAGACGGGGGTCGAACCCGCGACATTCAGCTTGGAAGGCTGACGCTCTACCAACTGAGCTACTTCCGCAATTTTGTTTCCAAAATTATTGGTAACGCTGTGCAAACTTAGGGAAAATCCCCGAAACCTGCAACTTTTTTTTCTAATATAAAATGTGGGGAGAGCAGGATTCGAACCTACGAAGCCGAAGCAACTGAGTTACAGTCAGTCCCATTTAGCCACTCTGGAATCTCCCCAGATATTTTATATTAATGAGCCTTCAGAGGGATTCGAACCCACGACCCCGAGATTACAAATCACGTGCTCTGGCCAGCTGAGCTATGAAGGCAAATTAAAAAAGAATTCAAAAGATCGCTGTTCCTTTTTGCGAGTGCAAATATAGAACGGATTTTTTGAATTCTCAAATTTTTTATTGACTTTTTTTAACATTTTTTATTAAGCCATCTCTTTTTTCTTGATTAGTAGCTTTTTAGCGGCATCTACACAGAGATCAAGGCTTTCTTCAAAAGACGCGCTGGTCTTTTTTACCACGATATCATCACCCGGGACAGCAAGGATCAGCTCGGCTGTTTTATTGGACCGGTCAGCACTGTTTTCAACTTTCAGAATAACCTTGCCGTCCTGGATCTTGTCATAAAACGTCTCCAGCTTGCTTACTTTCTTTTCAATGTGTGACTCTAATGGTTCGTGTGGAGTTAAACCAATTGACTGTACTGTAATCTTCATAATTCTTCTTTTTTTGAAGCTCTCGGATGAGCCTGGTTAAATACTTTTTTCAATTGTTCGATATTGGCGCTCGTGTATACCTGTGTGCTTGCCAGGCTGGAGTGTCCCAATATTTTTTTTACTTTCGAGATCTCGGCCCCGTTTTCCAATACGTGCGTCGCAAAGCTGTGGCGCAGGATGTGGGGGCTTCTTTTTTCCTTCGTTGTAACAAGACTAAGGTACTTATTAACCACTATATAAACAAATTTTTCATTGAGTTTTTTGCCCTTGCCGTTTACAAAAAAGTAAAGCTGATGCTCTGCCTGCGGCTTCCGGATTTCCATATACCGCCTCAGCAGATCTGATAATGCCGGAGCAATCGGGATCATTCTTTCCTTCTTTCCCTTCCCTTCTATTTTCAGTTCGTTTCCGCTTATATCTACATTCTCAAACATCATACCACAAAGCTCCGACTTCCGGATTCCGGTCTGGTACAGCACTTCCAGGATGGCTTTTTCCAGCGGGTCCTGCACCTGGCCGAAAACATGGTCGTTCAGGTTCTGCATTTCCTCTGCGGACATCGGGATCTGCTTTTCGGCATAGAATTTCAGCGACTGTATGCTAGCGGCAGGAGAAACTTTAATCTCCCCGATTTTCATCAGGAACAGGTAAAAGCTGCGCAGCGAAGATATTTTCCGGTTGATGCTCCTTTTGGAAATATTGTTTTCGCTGAGGTCGACGATGAAGTTCCGGATTACCTTCTTATCGGCGCCGGTAATGTTTTCCGTACCTTCGGTCCTCAGGCAGAACATCATAAAGTCCTCCAGGTCTTTCCGGTAGCTGGTAACCGTATGAACGGAATACCGCTTCTCGTATTGTAAGTATTCTAGAAATTTATTAACCATGATCTGGGTTGGGATATAAAAACAAAAGATCCACTCTTCAAATATAAGTATTTAAAGAATGGATCCTGTATGGGGATTAAGAAAATTCTTAAGCCTGCTCTTCTTTGCTAAGGTTTCTCTGCTTGTGAGCTGCCTTTAAACGGGCTTGTCTTAGTGTTACGGAAGGCTTGATAAAAGCTTGTCTGGATCTTAATTGACGCACAGTTCCCGTTTTATCAAATTTTCTTTTATATTTTTTTAATGCTCTGTCGATGGATTCACCATCCTTTACTGGAATTATTAACATATATTACATCTCATTTTGGATCGCAAAAGTAAACATTATTTATGAAACCGCAAAATTTTCTTTAACAAATTGAGGATAAATCAAAATTACATCAGGATTAAGTTATAGTAAACAGCCGCTTCGTGCAGCAGATTCATCTGCCTTTGCTTTCTTGAAATAAAGCGTCCGGCCATTTCATCTTTGCGTTTACCTTTTTATGACCTTTCAAACAAATTCTTATGACCAGGAGGCATCGCAATTTTTTAACGCAAAGTTTTTATGTTTCTGTGCGCATAGATAAAGGGAGCAAAGAAGGATCAGCAGGCTGATCTGATGAAGCGCACGGTAACTGTGTGCAATATAGTCTCCCGCAGATCATGGTGATTGCGCAGATCACAATGCAAAAAAAATCTGTTCCATCTGCTGATCTGCGAGAACCTGCCCGAAAGTATATCGGCAACTGTGTATAGAATAATCTCCCGCAGATTGTGGTGATCACGCAGATAACAATCCGAAAAAATCTGCTCAATCTGCTGATCTGCGAGAACCTGCCCGAAAGTGTATCGGCAACTGTGTATAGAATAGTCTCCCGCAGATCTTGGTGATTGCGCAGATAATACAAAAACGATATTCATTACAATAATGACAAA
>JAKOOI010000387.1 GCA_022701475.1 Weeksellaceae bacterium | reverse complement strand
TTCTCGGGGAAATCTTTTTCAAAAGCCACCGTTTCAGGGAGCCACTGATGGTGGAATTTAGGAGCATTGACGGCGGTATTGGCGTTCAGCTTAAAATCTATAACGTCTACCACCGACTGGTACACGGAAGTAGGAATCGTAGTTCCGCCGGGCGTTCCTACCACCATATGCGGTTTCCCGTCTTTCAGGACCACGGTAGGCGTCATGGAAGAAAGCATCCGTTTATTAGGGTGGATGGAATTGGCTTCACCGCCTACTGCACCGAACATATTCGGAACACCGGGCTTAACGGAAAAATCATCCATTTCGTTATTGAGGAAAAAACCGGCCCCGGAAACCACTACTTTACTGCCGTACAATCCGTTCAGGGTAGTGGTTACCGCAGCTGCATTCCCTTCTTTATCCAAAACGGAAATATGGGTGGTTTCCGTGGATTCCTTAGGCTGGCTGATGATCTTTCCAACCTCGGAACTCGGGGTGGCTTTGCTGAAACTGAAGTTTTTCCAGCGGTTTTTCAGATACTCATCCGAGATCAGGTATTGGGTTTTGTCTTTGATGAAATCCGGATCGCCCATGTATTTGGCCCTGTCCGCAAAAGCTCTTCTTTCGGCTTCTATCATCACCTGGACCGCTCTTGTATCATTCTGTTTATATTTTTCAAGGTTTTCGTATCCTGCCATTTTCAGCATCTGGGCCAGCAGGATCCCGCCGCTGGAGGGAAGAGGCATGGATACGACATGGCTTCCTTTGTAATCGAATTCCAGGGCTTTCCTTTCCGCAACTTTATAATTCCTGAGGTCTTCCGGCGTGATGATCCCGTTTCCTTTCTGCATTTCGGCAACCATAAGTCCGGCGGTCTGTCCTTCGTAGAACCCTTTCAGTCCCATTTTCCGGATTCTTTTCAGGGTTTCGGCCAGGTCCATCTGTACCAGAAGGTCACCGGCTTTCCAGGGTGTATTTTTAACAAAGACTGTTGGCGAGGAATTATGTTTCTGAAAGTTTTCTTTGTGGGCATTCAGCAGTGCGGCTTCCTGAGCCGTTACGGCAAATCCTTTTTCTGCCAGGTCGATGGCCGGCGCAATCAGCTTGTCCATCGGGAGCCTGCAGTATTTCAGGGTGGCAAAGAACCCGGCCACGCTTCCGGGAATGCCGGATGCCAGCCTTCCGTACTGGGAAAGCCCGGTGTCTGCTTTCCCGC
Source organism: Weeksellaceae bacterium (assembly GCA_022701475.1). Classification (GTDB taxonomy): domain Bacteria; phylum Bacteroidota; class Bacteroidia; order Flavobacteriales; family Weeksellaceae; genus Chryseobacterium. Next base: position 3,992 of record JAKOOI010000387.1, on the reverse strand, counting down.
TTTTATTGATGTACATATCATGAGTTGCTTTTTCCGGTGCCGTTTCACGGTAATCGAGGGTGAATTTTTCGCCGTTGTTCTTTACCCCTACCAGAAATCCGCCGCCGCCGATGTTTCCTGCCTGCGGATACACCACCGCCAGTGCATATTGCGTGGCCACCACCGCATCATAAGCATTTCCGCCTGCCCTCAGCATTTCCGCTCCAGCCTCACTGGCCAGCGGATGGGCAGAAACCACTACGCCTTTATTTTTTACCTTGACTTCCTTGATGATATTGAAATCCGTGTATTGTGCTGATACTGTGCAGGAAAAAACAATAAATAAAGCGGCAACCTTCTTCATAACTAAATTTTATACCCGAATTTACGATTTTGTTTTAAGATAGGGCTTAAAATATTTATTTTTGCCTGATATCACTAATACGAACGTACAATGGAATCCCACACGGAAAGAATATTGATTACCGGCGCCTTAGGGCAGATCGGCACCGAACTTACCAACAGGCTGGTTGAGATCCACGGAGCAGAAAATATAGTTGCTTCGGGACTGGACCGATGGCAGAAAGACATTACCGCCGCCGGACATTATGAAAGAATGGATGTTACCAATACCCAACTGGTAAGACAGGTGATTAAGGATTATGATATTACCACCGTTTATCATTTAGCCTCCCTGCTGTCCGGAACTTCTGAGAAGCAGCCTGTGTTTGCCTGGAAACTGAACCTGGAGCCGCTTCTTCACTTCTGTGAAATGGCTAAAGAAGGGCTGATCCAAAAGATCTTCTGGCCGAGTTCCATCGCCGTGTTCGGAAAAGGGATCCCTAAGGAAAACGTAGGGCAGGACGTGGTGCTGAACCCTACAACGGTTTATGGAATTTCCAAGATGGCAGGCGAGAAGTGGTGCGAGTATTATTTCGATAAGCACGGCGTGGATGTAAGAAGCATCCGCTATCCCGGATTGATCTCCTGGAAAACCCCGGCAGGCGGCGGAACAACAGATTATGCCGTGGAGATTTTTTACGAAGCCATCGAAGAAGGAAAATACACCAGCTTTATATCCGAAAATACCGGAATGCCGATGCTGTACATGGATGATGCCATCAATGCAACCCTGAAACTGATGGAGGCACCGAAAGAAAGCCTTACGGTGCGTTCTTCCTATAACCTGGGCGGCATGTCTTTCACTCCGAAAGAACTGGCAGAAGAAATCAAAAAAGAAATTCCGGGATTTGAGATCGGTTATCAACCTGACTTCAGGCAGCAGATCGCCGACTCCTGGCCGGCATCGATTGATGATTCCGTAGCGAAGAAAGACTGGGGCCTCAGCTATGACTTCGGTATCAGCGAAATGACAAAAGACATGGTGAAAAACCTCAGGGTAAAACTGAATAAAAATATATAACCCTTCTTTTTACGGCAGGGCCGTAAAGAAACAACAGTACTGATGAAGCCTATGCCTGATCCGCAGGCTTCATCAGTTCGGTTATCAAACCACTGCTCTATACAAAGTAGCAAAAAATTAAAGCATACTGAATGATCTTACTGACTTTTAACATCGTCACCATTGAAGCTGAAACAAAAAACGGGATTCAGGTTTCCGGTGAAGAAAGACTGAAGATTTCAGAGGGAAATACCAAAGCCATTCTGCGGATCCTGGAAGTGCATGACGTCAAGGCCAGTTTTTTTGTGGAAGTATCCATTGCAGCAAAGCTGCCGGCATTGCTGAAGTCTATTGCATATAAAGGCCACGAGATTGCTTTCTATAATGACCATTCCACTCTTCAGGAAGTGGAAGAAGCAAAAAAATACGTACAGGATCTGCTGGAGAAGCAGGTAAAAGGCATACGCCAGAAAGACTGCAGGCTTCCGGCGGAAAGCCTGAAAATGCTCGGGTTCGGATATATTTCCAATATAGACCATGCGGAGATTCTTTTTCCTCTGAAACGGCTGAAACGGGAGACCGGCATCCGTGAAACCGACGGGATGAGCATTGTCCCGGAAAGCATTTCACCCTACAGCCAGCTGCCGTACAACGATTTTGTATTCCAGCTGCTGCCGATGAAATACTATCAGAACATGGTTTTCGAAACCCTGAAAAATGATGAGTTTGTGCTGATTTACCTGAATTCCTGGCAGTTTACCGATTTTGACAAGCACAGCTTCCGGGTGCCTTTCCACCGGAGGATGAATTCGGGCAAAAAAATGGAGGACAAATTAGATGCCCTCCTTACCTGGATCAACGGGAAAGAACTTGCCACTTCCCGGATGAAAGATTATCTTTTTTAAATTCAGGATTCAAAATTCAAAATTCAATGTAAAATGTTGTCCGGATCATGCTTTTGAACCCTGAATTTCAAATCATGAATTCTCGGATCGTTATGCCAATTCAAAAAGCGTGATTTCCGGCAGGACACCGACTCTTCCGGGATATCCCAGGACGCCGAAGCCTCTGTTGACATACAGCATTTTCCCTTCGCTTTCATACAGGTCTGCCCATTTCGGGTAGCGGTACTGTACCGGCGACCATCTTACATTCTTGAGATCAAGGCCGAACTGCATGCCATGGGTATGCCCGGATAGGGTAAGATGAACGTTGCCCGGATGCTTCTTCACCACATAATCGAAGTGGGTAGGGTCATGGCTCATCAGAATTTTTGTTGCGGATTCCGGTACGCCTTTTAAAGCGTCATCCAGCCTGCCGAATTGCGGAAAAGGTTTCAGACCCCAGTTTTCGACCCCCAGGATGTACAGCTTTTCACCGTTCTTCTCAATAATCCGGTGTTCATTCCTCAGCATATCGAACCCGGCCTGCTTTTCATAACCGATCAGCGTATCGAGGTTCTGCCTTTTCGCCTCTGCGGAAGCCCATTCCACATAATCTGCGTAATCATGGTTCCCCAGCACGGACAACTTGCCGTCTCTGGCTTTTATCTGTGAAAAGAGTGGAATAAAAGGCTTGAACTCATCGGCTACGTTGTTCACCATGTCTCCGGTAAACAGGACGAGATCCGGCTGCTGCTCGTTGATCAGATCGATGGCATGCTGCAGCTTACCCGGATCGGAAAAGCTGCCGCTGTGGACATCGGAAATCTGGATGATTTTATAGCCCCTGAAGCTTTTGGGAAGGTTGGCAAGCTTTACTTTCACCTTTCTTACGCGGTGACGGTACCGCCCGAAGGTGATCCCGTCGATGAAAAGGGCCGACAGAATGCCTCCGAGGCCTAATCCTGCCAGGCTGAGGAATTTCCTCCGCTCCGGAAAGAAATGTTCCGTCTGCCGGGTCAGGCCGATCAGGTAACTTCCCGTCCTGAAAATATCGTCAATCAATAAAAACAGGACGATGAATACTTTCGGCAGGATGAAAACCAGGAACAGTGAGATCATGATCTGTGCCCTCATCATGCTTCTTTCCGCCCTGTTGAAATGACTGATTTCGTAGGCGAAAATCCCGTAAATGATGAGCGAGGCTGCCCAGTAACCGGTCCTGAGCCAGAAGTTATCCGTTAAGGTCCTGATGGCCTGGTAAATATATACTTCCAGGAAAAGGAAAAGGGCGGCAATGATAAAAAAGTTTCTCTGCATAACATGGGTTAAAAAAAGCACAAAGGATAATTTCCCTGTGCTTCTCTATAATTAATTATATTATATTCAACTAATTAGGAAATCGGTAAACAATGGCGTTGATGTTCATTCCGGCACCTACCGAAGTCATCACAATGTTTCCTTTATCTTTAAACGTATGACCGTCCATTTTTCCTTTAATGATAAGATCAAACATGGTAGGAATGGTGGCTACGGAAGAATTTCCGAACTCCTGGATCGTCATCGGGGAGATGGAATGGTCGTATTCTTTTACATCATAGAGTTTGTGAAGTCTTTCGATCATGGCATAATCCATTTTGGCATTGGCCTGGTGGATAAGGATTTTATTGATGTCCCCGATAGAAAGCCCGGCATCTTCAATCGTTTCTTTGATCGCGGCAGGTACGTTT
>JAKOOI010000377.1 GCA_022701475.1 Weeksellaceae bacterium | reverse complement strand
TTTACAGTATTGAAAAAAGGGATGACCGGAGCAGAAGCAACGGCGGTCATTTAAAAAAAGGAAAAATAAGATTGGCAGTTTTCACGCAGAAGCTGGCCGGTCTTTCCGGAAAAAGCATTTTACCTTTACATCATCAAAATAGAAATAGTATGGAAGATAAGAAAGAAAAAATCATACAAGCGGTTATCTCTAAAGCCTGGGAGGATGCGGAATTTAAAAGAGATTTGCTCTTGCATCCGAAGGAGGCTATAGAAAAACTGACAGGTGCGGAGGTGGTGATTCCGGACGGAAAAGAGCTGGTAGTAGTTGACCAGACGGATCAGTCCAAGGTGTATGTCAATATCCCGGCAGAACCGGAAATCAGCAGTACGGAACTCACCGAAGAACAGTTGGAAACAATTGCAGGCGGTGGCGGACAGATGATCTGGAAAGACCTTACCCAAACCCTTTTTCCTGCACTGAAAGACTGCATACAAATCTAAAAAATAAAATTAAGCTAAATAAATTATTATTAATCATTAAATCATTAAAAGTTATGAACAAATCAGAACAAATCAGAAAAAACCTAGTGAACAATCAAGCATTTCTGTATTCAGTTGTTAACAAAGCCAACCAGGATTCTTCTTTCAAAGCCGGCTTATTAGCAGATTCAGAAAACACCCTTAAAGCTTTCAACCCAAAATTCAAAGTTCCAAACGGATATGAGCTTATTGTTGAGGATCAGCCACAATTGAATACCGTGTATGTTGATCTTATTAAAACAGGAAGCACTGAACTTTCAGAACAGGAGTTGGAATTGGTTGCCGGAGGAGCTGCAGCAGGACAGGCACTGGAAGCAGCCGGCTCATTTGGATGTATTTGTCTTGTTACCTGGTAATAATGAACAGATCTGAAAATCTATAATGGTAATAAGTGCAGCTATATACAATGGCTGCACTTGTTATTCTGTCCGGTAATAAATTTCTATCCTGCTGTTTACAGTATCATCATCCGGAAGCGCTTATGGCCGCATCACAAATCTTAATCTATCAAATACAATGGACAATACCGTATCCCTGCAATCTCAGTTTCAGACGGAAATAAAAACCAAGGTCACCAATTTTATGTGTTCTGTCAATGAAAATGTGCTGGTAGAACACCTGGCTTCGAGCAAAATCAAAGATCCTGAGCTTTCTTTTGATGAATATCTGGAAAAGCTGGAAGCAAATGACTGGTTGGAAATCCGGGAACAGTACCATACGGTCAATGAGACGTTTGTAAGACAGAAGAAGAATGTTGAATGTCTATTCAACGATATTGCCGTTGCTTTCGGTGAAGATAAAACCTCTCTTCAGGAAAGAGGGATGCTCCAGGACCAGGATCTGCAGGACATCCACATTGGCGAAGGCGATCAGCATAACGGGAAATCCACAGCAGTGGTAATGTTAACGGAAAATAAAAAATTAGTATTCAAACCTACCAATGCTGCAATTTCAGAATCGTATTTTCATCTTCTTGACTGGGCAGCCCGTTATCTGGATATGGGCAGCTGTACCTACAAGATGTACAATAAAACGGATTATCACTGGCAGGAATTTGTGAAAGAGAAACATTGTGGCAGCGCGGAGGAATTACAGGCCTACTATAAAAGAGCAGGGTATCTGTTGTGCCTGTTATATGCAGTAAACGCCACGGATTATCATGCGGAAAACCTGATTGCCCATGGCGACACGCCTGTGCTGATAGACCACGAAACCGTTATCCTTCCCAAAATATCCACCCGTTATAAAGAATACTACAAACAATTCAACGAAGTACAGAAAGATACGGTACTCAATACTTTTTTACTTCCCAACAAAAGCGTGAAGGGAGATTTTCCGGTAGGAGCCTGCGGATTCGGATATTCCAAAGAAACTCATGTATATGGAGAGAAGAGGATGGGCGTCAACCGTTTTACGGTCTACTGGAGAATGGTTACCAAAGCAGTGGAGGAAAATTTTGTCAGATCCAATGTCCCTGAATTAGCGGGTAAAAAGGTTTTTGCAGAAGAATATCGGGAAGATCTTATGAAAGGGTTTGAAGACTGTTATCGGCTGTTGTTGAAAAATAGGGATTTTCTATTGTCAGAAGAATCGCCGCTACAGCATTTCAATAATGTACCGGTACGCTATATCTGGCGGTCTACGAATGCCTACCGCATCATCCTTAGTATCATGAGGCTGCCTAAATACCAGAAAGATAAAACATTGTACAAGCAGAAGGCGAGAGAATATTTATCAGTCGCTTTTAAAGAATTTCCGGACGATTCGCCGCTGCGGAATATTTTAGAGCATGAAATTGCCCAGATGTTGAAAGGGGATATTCCTTTTTTTGAAGTAAATTCTTCTTCCAGAGATCTGGAAACGGAATTCGGTACGATAAAGGATTTTTTCGAACTCAGCGCAGTGGAGAATATAGGAAGAAAATTAAAAAAACTAAGTCCGCAGGACCTGGAATACCAGAAAAGCATAATTACAGAAAGCCTTGCATGAGATGCCGTATAAATTAATCAATATGAAAAAGTATATCATATCAATCCTTATTTTTTGTATGAATATTCACAGTTTTGCACAGAAATCCGGAACTGCATTAGCCGGAAATACTGCTCTGCCTACTTCTGCGGCGGAGTTGCAGGCATTGGCTGCAAAAGATAAAGGACGGTATAAGTATAAGGTGGAAGATTATTTTGCCAGACCGAAAGCCTCTTCATTTCATCTTTCACCGGACGGTAAATACATGTCATACATGGAAAAAGATCCGGGTCTTAAAAACCATGTATACGTTAAGAATATAAAAACAGGTGAAATAAAAAGGGTGATAGAAGAAAAAGCAGAACTGATCCGCGGATATGCATGGGTAAACAATAACCACCTTATATACGTAATGGATACAGGCGGAAATGAAAACTATCATTTGTTTTCTGTGAAAACCGACGGAACCGATCATCAGGAGCTGACTCCGTTTGACGGAGTAAAAGCAGATATCCTGGCGCTTCTCAAAGAAGATCCTGATCACATCATCATTTCAATGAACAAAAATAATCCTCAGATTGCCGATCCCTATAAACTGAATATTGTAACCGGGGAACTGCAGCAGCTCTATGCTAATGATGTTGAGAATCCCGTTATGCATTATGATTTTGATAAAGACGGAAATCTGAGAGGCTATACCAAAATAAAGGAGGGAGTCATTACGCAGCATTTTTATACCACAGACGGTACAAACTTTAATATGATCAGGGAATACGGCATGGAAGAGACGTTCGATATCCTGGAGTTTGCCTATTCCTCGGGAAATCCCGATGATGCCTATGTCCTTTCAAATTTAGATTCCGATAAGGCCGAAATACAGCTGTTTGACCTGAAACTGAACAAACCTGTCAGAACGGTTTTTTCAAATAAAGACTATGACGTAAGCAATATAGGCACGTCCAGAAAGAGAAACTATGAAGTGGACTATTTTGTATATGAAGGCGATAAAAAAGAAATCGTTGCTCAGAGCAGGGCTTTCAAAACCTTGGATGAAAGAATAAAAAAGCAGTTCAGCAGTTACCAGTACAGCATAGCTGATGTAACGGATGACGAGTCTATGTATCTGATTGCTGTTACAAGTGACAGGCTGGTCGGAAGATACTATACTTATGATCCGCAAGAAGGAAAATTTACTTTTTTGTATGATCTGATGCCTCAGCTCAAAGAAGAAGATATGGCGGAAATGCGCCCCATTGTGTTCAGAAGCAGAGACGGGAAAATGATTCACGGGTATATAACCCTGCCCCTGGCAGCGGCAGAAGGAAGAAAAGTCCCCTTAATTGTAAATCCGCACGGAGGTCCGCAGGGCGTCAGGGACCACTGGAGCTTCAATCCCGAGACCCAGCTTTTTGCCAGCAGAGGCTACGCGACTTTACAGGTGAACTTCAGGATTTCCGGCGGATATGGCAAAGATTTTTTTAAGTCCGGTTTTAAACAGATTGGCAGAAAACTCATGGACGATGTGGAAGACGGGCTGCAGTATGTAATTGATAAAGGCTGGGCAGACCGGCAGAAAGTAGCCATCTACGGAGCAAGCCACGGCGGTTATGCCGTCCTGAGAGGAATGGAAAAAACACCGGATCTGTATACCTGTGGAGTGGATTACTGCGGAGTTGCCAATATTTTTACGTTCATGAGCTCCATGCCGCCGTACTGGAAGCCTTTTATAAAAATCATCAAAGGCTACTGGTATGATGTTGATGATCCGCAAGAGAAAATAATTGCACGGGAAGTTTCCCCTGTTTTTCATATTGATAAAATTAAAAAACCGTTGCTGGTCATACAGGGCGGAAATGATCCGAGAGTGAATATCAATGAATCTGATCAGATTGTGGAAGCATTGCGCAAAAGGGGATTTGTTGTTCCTTATATGGTGAAATATGATGAGGGGCACGGGTTCCGTAAAGAAAGCAATCAGATAGAGCTGTACAGAACGATGCTGGGTTTCTTTGCGGAAAATCTGAAATAAAACCGGTCCTTTTTAATCAGGGCCGCCGGCTGCCATTGCCTTTACGGTATATGCATGTTGTATTAATGTTTTTTTGATCTCCTATAGTCATATTTTCTCTTAAGATTTATGTATTTTTGCCACCTATTGCCTTTTTAGCTAAAAACCAGTACAATGAATTCTAAGTGTCTTAATTGTGGAAGCGAAACCGTTAACAACTTCTGTTCCTTTTGTGGCCAGAAAAATTCCACCCACCGTTTTTCTTTACAACATTTCATTGTGCACGATTTTATACACGGGGTATTTCATCTGGATAAAGGGTTTCCGTTTACCATCAGGGAACTGTTTACAAGGCCGGGGCACAGCATCCGTGAATATATTCAGGGAAAGAGGGTAAGGCATTTCAATTATTTTACCTTATTGCTGATCATCATTGCCGTAACGCATTTTACGGGAGCATTTTCAAAAGACCTGGGATCTGATGCCGGCAGTAAAGACCTTGAAGGGTATTCGAGGGTTATTGAAGAGTACGCCAAATTTATTATTCTGTCATTTGCTCCGCTGTTCGCACTTTCAAGTTACCTGCTGTTTAAAAAAAGCCGGCAGAATTATATGGAGCATCTGGTGATGACGATGTATATCATCAGCGGTATACTTATAATAAATTATATAGTAACTGTTACCTCGTTGTTCTGCACGGACCTCAAGGCAATGAAAATCATACATACATCTACGGAATTGCTGAAAATCTGTTACTTTTTCTGGTTTTATTATCAGTACTTTTCAGGTTTCGGCTATAAGAAAGGGGTGCTGATTATCAGGTGTATTGCAATGATCATTGCCGTCATTCTCATCGGGTTGTCCATAAACATCGTCGTCAATAAGATCGGGCTGATGTATTTCAGCTAGATTTCAGATCAGTTTATTATTCGTAGCGTAAGCAATGGCTTCCGTGATGTTGCTTACCTCCAGTTTGTCAAACAGTTTCCTTCTGTGGAATTTTACCGTATCAGGAGATATGAATATTGTTTCCGCTATATCATTAATGGTGTATCCTCTCGTGCAGAGCTGCAGGATCTCCAGCTCTCTTTTGGAGAGGCTTACTTTCTTTTCTGCTTCCCAGATTTCCCTGTCCAGCCTATAGTGATGGACCTTATTTTCCCCGTTTTTATAGATTTTGATGTTTCCCGAATTTCTTTCCGAAGAAATTGAAATAATACATATGGCTTTCCAGATTTTTCCTTCTTTATTCAGGAAAAGAGGGGTGAGTTTTTGATTCACCAGTATTTTCTTGCCTTCTTCATTAATGATATGAAAATCATAGGAAATGGTATACTCCAGCCTGCTCTCCAATGGAATCTTATCATAAAAGTCAAAACCTGCCGAGTTAATTTTTAACAGGAGTTCCAGATCTGTCTTCGGTACATATTTAAAATAAAAGGCATATCCCATTTTCAGCACCTGCTCGGGAGTATTGCCGCAAAGAAAAAGCGGGTTGTCTGATACATAGGCAAATCCCTGCTTCATGTAGTCAATTACATATATACTGGTATAGGTAGTTCTTGCAAATGCCTTGATGGATTCCATATAGCTGAATTTCTGCTCCATTTCTTCTTCACTTATACTGCTGATGGTATTGCTCGTATTGAAGAAAGGCTTTTTCTCATTTTCGTTCACTTTTATCGGCTTTTGTACAAATGTAACATAAAATAAATAACAGGGGTGCATTAAATTTAATAAAAATCATTTATTAGTGAAAAATAATACGGCAGGCGTTTCCGGAGAGGAGCCTGCT
>JAKOOI010000340.1 GCA_022701475.1 Weeksellaceae bacterium | reverse complement strand
CAGTTGTTTCTAAAATCCCAGAAGATTCCCTCTGACAGGCCTTCAATGGTCATCCCGATCTGTCCGGACAGCCTCATGGCAATATAATCGCCCGGCAGCATGATCTTATCGATCTTTTCAAAAAGCTCCGGTTCGTTTTCTTTCACCCAGGCCAGCTTGGAGGCCGTAAAATTCCCCGGTGAATTCAGCAGGTGGGAAAGGCACTTCTCCTCACCGATTTCTCTGAACGCTTTTTCCCCGTACGGTACGGCACGGCTGTCACACCAGATGATGGACGGGCGCAGAAGGTTCTGGTCCTTGTCAACGAGAATCAGCCCGTGCATCTGCCAGGTGATTCCGATCCCTTTGATGTCTTCCGGATGTATACCGGATTCATGCATTACCGCTTCATGGGCCAGTTTCAGGTTGGTCCACCAGTCTACCGGGTTCTGTTCTGCCCAGCCGGGATGGATTGCCGTAATTTTCATTTCCTTTTTAGGGGAAAATTCTGAAGCAATCACTTTTCCGCTGGATGCCTCAATGAGACACACTTTCACAGAAGAACTGCCGATGTCATAGCCTAGTAAATACATAATGTAGAAAAAGGGGATTATTTAATTAATTTCGTATTATTCTTCTTATACACTTTAGCGTCGAATTTATAATACCGGGCCGCGCGGTGCGATACGTTTTTCTCGATTTCTTCTAAAGGCACGATATAATTGAACGAAGATATTTTTTTGTGGAAGTTTTTGATATCGATGTATTTCTCACTCAATGCACTGTACAGCTGATAGAGTTGCCTGATCGTAAATCTTTTCGGGAGCATTTCAAAGATAATGGAAAAGTCGGATTCGATCCATTTCCTGATTTCCACCAGGGATTCGCTGATGATCTTGTTATGGTCGAAAGGCAGCGACGGAACTTCGTCAATCGGGCACCAGTCTACCGTATCATATTTCGTGCTGTTGATCTTATGGTCAATCTTACAGAGGGAAAGATAAGCAACGGTAATAATGCGGTCGATATCATGCTTGTACTCATTGCCCATCCATTTGATATCGTTCTGGCTGTCTGCCCTTGCAGGGTCTGCAAAACATTTGAACTGTTTCAGGACCATCTTTTTGAGGCCTGTAAGCTCATGAAGGACCCGCTGGGCGGCATCATCCACATCTTCATTGCTGAAAATAAGACTGCCCGGCAATTTTTTCTGTCTTTCCAGAGGAATATCTTCCACGTGACGCTGAGCCAGTAAAATATTCAGCCTGTTTTCGTGATCAAATCCGAATACAACACAGTCTACAGAAACATACGTATGAATAAAAGTTGGGCTCATTTAAGTGTTAACATTTATGTAACATCACAAATATAAAAATTCAATCGAATAAAAAAAATAAATTTTATACTACCATCTACATATCAATGATTTACATATCGAATTTTAATGATAAGATTTGTATTAAATTTATGATAAGCTTATCATATTTAACACACCTATGCTGATTGTAAAGCATGAATTGACAACAGATTATGAAAAAAATATTAAAGAAAAAAATACCGAAATCTGCCTTCCGTTCCTATGATAACAAATCATAAAAGGCACTGAATATTTTTTTAATTAAAAGTGTAAAAAAAACACTTTTCAGCATCAAAAACCGCAAAAAAAATGATTTTTGCTTTACCGTTTTTATAGGCAAGCCCCGAAAAAAGTATCAAAATGCAAAACCGGAATCTGTTATCCGGATGAATTGTTTGAGAACTTAACATTAAATAATAATGACTTTCCAGAAAGGAAAAACCTTTGATGTGCAGGAATTGCAGCATCCGGTAATAATTTTTCTTATTACAGGCATGTATGGCACAACTTCTGATATAGCAACAGCACAACACATAAATCACTACACTATGTCTATAAAAATACAGGTTGCTGTGTGCACAAAATGCAACGGTTACTGCTCATCTGCGCCCCTTGATAAGAAAGATATCCAACATCCTGATATTGTTGATCATTTCTTTTACCATGGTGAACCAAGATTCACCCTGGATCAGGAAACATTTGAGAAGGTAAAAAAATATGAGCATACGGAGATTGTAATTGTTGATCTTCGTAAGCATGAAGAAAACGATCACCTGCAGTGCCACTGTGCGAAACAGATAAAAGCAGATATCCCGAAATACAGGAAAGCTGCTCCGGCAATAGAAAAGTATGAAACCGATGAAATTTATTTCAAGGATTTATACTATACCTACAATAACTTTCACGGGATAAGCCCGGCAGCCAATTACAATACTTCCAACCGCAAGTATGGATAGTATATTTTCTTTTACAGTATTATAATTCAATATAAAAAAGGCCGTTCTTCATCAGAAGACGGCCTTTTGATTATACCGTATTTCCGGTGAGCATTACATCGAGGCCTTTTTCATCCTGAAAACACACAAACCGGCTATGATAAACAGGATACCCGACAGTGAAATGGCAGCTGACGGATTGCTGTTCAGCACCGATGTATAGAGAGTTCCGAAAGTTACGGTCTGGATCAGCATCGGGATAACGATCATCATGTTGATTACCCCCATATAGATTCCTCGTTTCTGAGATGGTATAGCCGACGATACCATAGAATATGGCAATCCCATCATGGCCGCCCACCCGATCCCCAGCGCTACCATCGGCAGCAGGATCAGATATTCGTTTTTTATCAACGGCAGCGTTAAAATTCCGAGCCCCGTAAGGAACAGACAGAAAATATACGTATTTTTCGCCGAGAATTTCCTGGCAAACGGCACCAGCAGCAGTGCGGACAAAATGGTTACGATATTGTACGAACCGTTCATCAGGCCGGTCTGCCCTACTGCTACTTCTACCTGATGAAGAATCCCTTTAGCCCAGGAGAAATCAGAAGCTGCTACAGACATTCCCCTTCTGGCCATTTCTGCAATGCGGTTTGCTTTTACTTCCTGGGCTTCCGAAATTCCGTACAGCGACCATTTGAGCATCGGCGTGATGAACTGCCAGTAGCAGAACAGCGCGTACCATTGAAAAAGATACACCAGTGCCAGCTGCCACAACAGCCGGGGCATTTCCCTGATGGCTGCAGCAATTTCCATGAAAGACGTAAAAAAATGGCTCTGCTCCCTGGCTCTTCTCAATTCTTCAAGTTCTTTTTCATCAGGCGGTATTTCCGGCGTTTTGTATACCGACCAGGCTACCGATGCCACGGAACAGAACGAGCCCAGGAAAAATGAGTAATACACCCAGACGGGGATTCCGCCGTTGGCAGCGTTTCCGCCCAGGTATTTCTGGAAAATAAACAGGGAAAGATTGGCCAGTGTAATCCCAGCTCCCACAAACAGGCTCTGCATCTGGAATCCGAAGGTCTGCTGTTCCTGCGGAAGCTTGTCGGCAATAAAAGCACGGTAAGGCTCCATAGCGGTATTATTGGCGGCATCAAGGATCCAGAGAAGTCCGGCAGCCATCCAGATGCCGGAGCTGAACGGAAAAGCAAACAGCGCCAGGCTGCATAATACCGCTCCCAGCAGGAAGAACGGTTTTCTCCTTCCCCACCGGTTGCTCCAGGTTTTATCACTGATGGCGCCGATCAGCGGCTGGATCAGGAGCCCGGTGATCGGGCCGGCCAGATTCAGGATCGGCAGCTGCTCGGCATGGGCACCCAGGAAAGAATAGATCGGGTTAACCGCGGTCTGCTGCAGCCCGAAGCTGTACTGTATACCGAAGAAGCCCACATTCATATTCCAGATCTGCCAGAAACTGAGGCGGGGAATGATTCTTTTGGTCATCATGATTCAGGAATTACAGGGTTATAGTCTTTGCTGAGGATCAGATCGGCATCTTTTTTAAAATTACGGATGATATGATGCTCGATATCCAGCACCTTCTCAACAAAGCCGCTCTGCTCATCACGGTTCCGCTGCATCCGGTTATCATAGGTGTCCTTGTAATTGCGGTCGATGAATATTTTATAGTCAAATTCTCCGGTTTCAAAAATATACGTTCCTTCCACGATGATGATGTCAATGCCTGAAATTTCCAGCTGTTCCGTTAGGATCGTGTTTTCCTGATAATGGACCAGCGGTTTTTCTGTCACGGGTTTGCCTTCTTTAAAATCACGGATATTCCGTGAAAGTTTTTCAAGGTCAACTTCATGGGGCCCTACATGAGCCAGGGAAACCAGCCGGTTTTCATGGTTGCTCTTAGGAGGAAGCCTGAAATAATCATCCATTTGCAGCACGAGGCTTTTCACACCGGTCTCAGCCAGGATTTTCCGAAGCGCAAAAGCGGTCACCGACTTGCCGCTTCCGCTTTCCCCGGCAATCCCTATGGTTATTCCTGAGTTTTGCAGTAAGGGAAATTGTTCTTTGAGGAGTTCCAGTACTCTTCCGGCCGTAGCCAGGTGTTTTTCATTCAGTTCAATAGCATCGCCGATCATAATACATCATTATTAGAGGGTAAAGAATCTTCATGGATCATCATCAGGTATCCTGAGGCGGAAAAACAAAGCTGTCCGGTACCCAGCGGCAGCAGTTCATCTGTGGAATAATATTCCCTGAAATCGTTGCCTTTTTCCTGCATCAGGGCTTCATACTGCGCCAGAATCCGTTCCGGGATATCATGAATTCCCTTTCTTTTCAGGCCAAGACAGAGCCAACCTAAGAAAATGGGCCAGGACCCACCGTTATGAAAATGGTACGGCCGGTTCTTGAAACTGTAGCTGTAGTTGTTTTCCAGCAGCCGCCAGTCTTCATCACCCGGAAAAATGACCGGATAGAAAACGGGAAGCATCCAGTGATTGAATTTGGCACTGATACCCGTCAGAAAATCTGAAAAAGCAGGAAGATCCAATTCGAAACCAAGATAGAGGGCGAGTGCGTTTCCGGCCAGATCAAATCTCTCATCATACCCGTTGGCATTCAGGCCTGCCCAGAAGTAAGGTGTTGATGCTGCTTTCGCATAGGCCGTTTCATGATATTTCGCTGCATCGGATCCGTTCTTTATGAAATTTTCCTGAATGAGGGTTCCGGTTTGTGAAGCCAGCAACTTCAGATCCTCATCTCCATATAGTTCTGAAACGTTTTTCAAAGCCCAATACCGCAATACGTTATCATAGAGCGTATATCCCGAGGTCACATATTCGTCTGCCCAGTTGCCGCCCAGCGGGCTGTACAGCAGGCCCCGCTGATTGTATTCCCACGTCTTGAGACAGGAAAGTGCCTGGTAAAGAGGTTCTCTCAACTGTTCCTGCAATGAGGTATTTTGCGAAACTTTCAGGTATTCACAAGTGATTGCCGCCCACCACGTGGTGGCATCCGTGCGGCCTACATGCGTTCCGAAACTGGCTTTCCCATGGACAACATTCGACGGGATCTGCCCATTCTCCGCCTGCTGCTTTGCCAGCGTAAGGATGGAAAGTTCCAGTCCTCTGAGAATCTCACGGTCGCCGGCCAGGATCCCGGCATAGCCGGTCATCATGGAATCCCTTGCCCATACCCTTGCATAATTATCCCTCTGCTGTGCCGAAGCCAGCAGCCCCTCTTCCGTAATGGCTTTCCTGATTACTTCTAAAGCTTCTTCCTTAAACATAATTTATTTTTTAAAAGCGGCACTTGCCGGTAAGGCACCGGTACCGCTTTATTTTTTATTTTTTAAAAATCGAATTTTACACTTACGCTGTAGCTGCTTCCCGGTAAGGTACGGGCCCTTACGATTCCGTTGCCGCCCACGATAGAGCCTTCTTCCGCTTCCGTTACTGCAATGGTATTGAAAATATTGTTTCCGTTGACGGCTACCGAAAGGTTTTTCAGCACCTGATAGGAAATGTAAGGATTTACAATGGCATAAGCCGGCATCATCAGCTT
>JAKOOI010000263.1 GCA_022701475.1 Weeksellaceae bacterium | reverse complement strand
TTCTTCATACGTTTCCGGTTCTTCTGCCTGTTCGGGAATCGTGAAATTAATTGACTTTACCTTGAATTTGGTAAACTGGTTCCCGATGGCTTTGATTCCTTTTACAGAGATAAACTCATCGATGTTTATGGTTTCGGGTTCCCGTTCTTTGCCTTTGTCTTTAGCAAAAATAATTTCTGCGGTAGCCCCGTTCGCTACAATAATGGTCTCAATAAATGATTTCGGATGTTCGGAAGGCATGAAAGTCTGCACATTCGGTGTATTTTCAAGCACAAAGCGCTTGATGAAATACATTTCCTTTTCGGCATCATAATAGATACAGGTGACCGGCTGGCTGGGCCTCCATTTTTCCAGCACCAGATATTCGTCATCGAAACGGTTTCCGAGATCGAATGAAATCAGCCTGGCTTCACCGTTAGTGTTGATGGTAAGGATTTTATTGTCGCCTTTGAAGTTCCCTAAAAGCGTTCCCCGGCCATCGGCGTTCAGTCTTCTTACGGTATCGTCATACCATATTTTTCTGGGCGCCAGTGTGGAAATCCCTTCTTCTTTCAGGTCTACTTTCTTTATTGAATATTTTGTCACCAGGTTTCCTTTGGTATCCCTTCCTTTGATAGCCAGTTCGGAAAAATCCAGGTCCATTTTATTTTTCCTGATCCTCGGGTTAGGCTTTAACAGGACGCTTACGATTTCCGCTTCCCCGTTCGGATTGGCTGAGAAATAAAGCATTTCCGATCCTTTCTTATCGGAAGCCAGCGGATAATCCGTGTTTCGGGTCACTCCGGTGACAAAAAACCGTTTCATATAATACGGTCCGTCGCGGCCTTCACGGTAAATCATGTTATAGACGGTGCGCCGGTCGTTCTTTTTCCAGACAGCGACATGCAGGATATCTTTTCCGATGAATGTCTTAGGTTCAACTTTTACTACCTTCATGCTTCCGTCTTTGCGGAAAGTAATGATATCATCGATATCGGAACAGTCAAACAGGTACTGGTCCTTTTTCAGGGAAGTCCCGATAAAACCTTCTTCAAAATTGGCGTAGAATTTCTCATTCGCCACCGCAACTTTCGTAGCATCAATGGTATCGAAAATCCTGAGTTCGGTTTTGCGTTGTCTGGTCTTGCCGTATTTCTTCTGGATGTTCAGGTAATAATCGATGGCATACTGAACGAGGTTCTGCAGGTGATGCTTTACCTGCTCGATCTTTCCTTCGAGGGCAGCAATGTTCTCCTTGAACTTGTTCAGGTCGAACCTGGAGATCCTCTTGATCCGGATTTCGGTAAGCCTGAGGATATCTTCTTCGGTCACTGCCCTCAGCAGATGTTTGGTATGCGGCTTCAGGCCTTTGTCTATGGTCTTCAGTACCTGTTCCCAGGTCTTCACCTCTTCGATATCATGGTAGATCCTGTTTTCGATAAAGATCCTTTCGAGGGAAGAAAAATGCCAGCTCTCCTGAAGCTCATGGAGTTCGATCTCGAGTTCCTTTTTAAGCAGGGAAACCGTATGGTCGGTATTCATCTTCAGGATGTCCGATACGTTCATGAACATCGGCTTATCCCCTACAATCACACAGGCATTCGGTGATATCGTCACCTGGCAGTCTGTAAACGCATACAGCGCATCGATGGTTTTATCCGGGGAAACATCATTGTGAAGATGGATCAGGATCTCTACTTTGTCTGAAGTATTATCTTCAATTTTTTTGATTTTGATCTTGCCTTTCTCATTGGCTTTGATAATGGAATCGATCAGGTCGCTGGTGGTTTTGGAATACGGAAGCTCGGTGATGATGAGCATATGCTTGTCATGCAGCGAAATCTTTGCCCGCGCCCTCACCTTGCCCCCGCGGTGGCCGTCGTTATATTCCGATACGTCTAAGTATCCGGCCGTTAGGAAGTCAGGGAAGAGTTCGAATTTCTTTCCTTTTAGATACGCAACGGAGGCTGTAATCAGCTCATTGAAATTATGCGGAAGGATCTTGGTAGATAATCCCACACCGATTCCCTCCACGCCCTGGGCAAGCAGCAGCGGAAATTTTACCGGAAGATCAATCGGTTCATTGTTTCTTCCGTCATAGGATTTTGCCCATTCCGTGGTTTTGGGGTTGAAGACTACTTCCAGGGCGAAAGGCGTCAGTCGTGCCTCGATATACCGGGCTGCCGCTGCAGAATCCCCGGTATAGATATTTCCCCAGTTTCCCTGGGTATCGATCAGCAGTTCTTTCTGGCCTATTCCCACCATGGCATCCGTGATGGAGGCATCTCCATGCGGATGGTATTTCATGGTATTCCCAACAATATTGGCTACCTTATTATAACGCCCGTCCTCCAGCTCACGCATGGAATGCATGATTCTTCGCTGAACGGGTTTGAAACCGTCATATACCGAAGGAATCGCCCTGTCCAGGATTACATAGGAAGCGTAATCCAGAAACCAGTCCTTGTAAAGGCCGGAAACTTTTTTCAAGCTTTCCCCTTCGTGCGGGTTTTCTTCTGTCATCATTTACTATTAACTCTTTTTCTCGTTATTGGTTTTCACCACTTTATTCAGGGAGAATCTTAAATCCTGGGTTTCCTTTCTGGTAAG
>JAKOOI010000243.1 GCA_022701475.1 Weeksellaceae bacterium | reverse complement strand
GCTCATGACCCCTGCAAAACCGTTCGGCATAAAGGAAGCCACCTGGGTCTGTGGGTTTACGGGTGTCCAGTTTTCTGTATTGATATAGGCAAAGCCTACCAGGATCACCAGGACAATAACGGCCAGCTTCAAGATAACAAGGGCATTATTGAAATTCTTGCTTTCCTTTACACCTACAAAGCACAGCCAGGTAATCAGCCCGTTGATCACCAGGGCCGGGATGTCTACGATGAATTTCAGGCTGCCAAGTAGGGGAGCGTGGGTCCATGCATTGATGAGTTCCTTGTTTTCAGAGCCGTTCAGGAAGGCTTTTTTGGCTTCGGTATAGCTGCAGGTCAGGTAGTCGGGGATATGCATGCCCATGCGTTCGAGGAAACTTGTAAAATAGTCGGACCACGAAAAGGCGACATAAATATTCCCGAAAGAATATTCCATGATGAGGGCCCAGCCGATAATCCAGGCGATCAGCTCACCGAAACTGGCATATGCATAGGTATAGGCTGATCCTGCAGTAGGGATCCTGCTGGCAAACTCGGCATAGCAGAGTGCGGTAAATCCGCAGGCGAATCCGCAGATCAGGTACAGGAGGATGACACCAGGGCCACCCCTGAAAACTGCCTCCCCGAGACTGCTGAAGCTTCCGGCACCGATAATCGCCGCAATCCCGAAAAATACAATGTCCCAAACGCCCAATACCCGTAGCAGGCCTGTTGAGGTATCTGTTTCCGAATAAATTTTCCTTCTAAAAAGCTGACTCATGCAATACGTAATTTATTTCTGTTTGAAAAAAAGCAAATGTACTTATTTCTGTTAAATAATTCTGTTTTTACCCTGAACAAACGAATGAAATTTTATAATCTGGCCAAAATGCAGAAAAAACAAATAGTGATTTTCTTCTTATTCTGAAATACGGTCTTCAGGAGTTATTTATGTTCCGGTATACAATATCCTGGAAAAACAGTCGTTTGTAAAGCTTTTGTAATGATATGAAATTTTACAGTATAAATGATAAAAACTTGGCGTAATTTAGATGTCGGGCTCTTATCCCTGTGATTTCGGTACATTTTTCTGGGTAATTTTTTATTTTATTCTTTGTCATCGCTAAAACAGGAATGACAGGTTACCATATATCTTTTCCGTAATGCAATATGTAATTCGAAATACCATTCCGGTTCGTTCAGTTCATTCAGGATAGAAATCAAAGCGGTTATATTATAATAAATTATTATTTTTGTATATATTAATGATAATAAAGGTAATAAAATTATGATAGCTGAGATAGAAAAATTTATAGAAATTCAGAATAATATTGATGAAATCCTGAAAAATTCACCTTTCAAGATGTCTTATATTATTGAGAAGTCAGGGATTAAAAAACCGACATTCTTTAAAAAGCTTAAAGAAAAAAGGTTTACCCCGCAGGAACTGCTGGTGATTTCAAAGACCATAGAGCAAAGAGAATGGCGCAATGAAACAAGAGAAGAAATCCGGGAGTCATTGAAACGCTCTGAAGAAGATTTTAAAAACGGTCGGAGTCATGATTATTATGAAGTTATGGAAGCAGCAAGACTACGTTTAGAAAAGTACAGAAATGAAAATAAAATTCTCTGATGAATCACTTTCTGACTTACAGAAAATAGAAGAATATCTTATTTATTATTGGAATGATCGAGTGCTGGATGAATTCTTAACAAAACTGGATGACATTGTAAAAATTGTTTGTAACGGAAATGTTATATTTCAGAAATATGAAGATACTGTATATCATAAAATTTTAATTACAAAACATAATACTTTGATCTACAGTGTTGAAGATGAAGTATTAAAAATTATCCGGATTATTCAGAATTTTCAGGATCCGGAGAATAATCATAAATCATTGAAAAGCTAAATATAAATGAAAAAACTTGGAATTATCGGTTGCGGGTGGCTGGGAAGCCATATTGCGGAACATTTTGCAGACCGGTACGAAATCTATGCTACCACTACTACGGAAACCAAACTGAATGATCTCCGGTCCAGAGGGTATCATGCCTTTCTCATGAAATTTCCGGATGAATTCAATGCAGATACTGAAATATGGGAAGCTGCGGCTGATCTGGATGCCGTCATTATCGCTGTTCCTTTTTCAGGGCTGAGGGGTACAAAAATCCCGATGACCGGCAAAAGGCAGAATCTCCTTACCTTCATCGGGGATTTCAGGGGCCAGGTTTTTTACACCAGCTCAACAGGTATTTATCCGGATGCTAGACAGGAATATACGGAAAGTGATCAGCCGGCGACGGAAGTGGAAAGCGAAAATTTTATCCTCAACAGATTTCCGCAGGCAAACATCCTGAGATTAGGTGGCCTGATGGGCGGTGAACGGCTGCTGAAAAATTACCATATTTCCGGGCTGGACCAGCCTGTGAACCATATCCATTATACAGATATCTGCTCGGTCATTGAAAAAATGCTGGAACATAAAGTAGAATCACAAGTCTATAACATAGTGGCTCCTTTGCATCCCAGTAAGGAAGAAGTCATTAATGCCCAGAAAGGCCTTTCCTGTACGGGGGAACGTATCGCAGGCGGCAGAATCATTTCGCCTGAAAAACTGATCACAGAACTGAACTTTGAATTCAGGTATCCTGATCCGCGCTGCTTCCATCTGCAGGAAAAGTAAAAATGTCATTTTATATGACATTTTTTCATTTCAAGTGACAAGATTTCAGCTCTTTACCGCTGGCATAACCTTTGGAAATATTCTGTTACGTTCATTAAAATTTATGTTTAACCATAAAAATTCGTTTGTTATGTCACTCGTAAAAAGAAACAATGGCAGCTTACTGCCTGCCGGTACACGTACCCTGTTCGATGACTTTGTAAGCCGCGAACTTTTTAATTGGGGCAACACCAATTTTTCACCAACATTAACCACCGTTCCATCGGTGAACATCAAAGAGGATGATGACCGCTTTGAAGTGGAAGTGGCCGCGCCGGGAATGGAAAAGCAGGATTTCCGGATCACGCTGGACGGCAACCTTCTGACGATCTCATCTTCCAGGAAGAACGGTACGGAGGAAGCCAAAGAAAACTATACCCGAAGGGAATTCAGTTACCAGGCATTCCAGCGGAGTTTCGAGCTTTCCAAAGATGTGGTGGATGAGGAACACATTGAAGCCAGATACGATAACGGCGTCCTGAAACTCACCATTCCCAAAACGGAAAAAGCCAGGAAGCAGGCACCGAGACTGATTGAGATTCAGTAATATTACGCAGACATACAACAATTGGTTTTCCCCGGGGAAAACCAATTGTTATTTCTTTCCTTGCCGGCACCCGGTGATCCGGATTTCTTACAGGGCTGGCTTATCATTCTTTTGATTTTATTTAGGTAGTGGTAAATTCAAATAACGGTATCGTATGAATACATTGCTTTTATCGGTTTCCATTCTCTGTCTTGTAACTACAGGACTGATTTTTCTGCTGAAAAAAATCAGGCAGCCTTACCTGATCGCCTATATGGCAGCGGGGATCCTGCTGGGTCCTTATATGCTGAAAGTCTTTACCGGGATCCATGAAATTGAAATCATAGGAGAGATGGGGATTCTCCTGCTGATGTTTTTCCTGGGAATGGAGATCCATATCCCGAACCATCACAGCCTGATCATAAAACCCCTGGTGGCACAGGGAATCAAGATCCTGCTCAGTCTCGGCTTTGCTTTTCTCATCGGGAACTTCATTCATCTTGATTTCAGAAGTACCATCCTGATGGCCATTCTCTTTACGTTCAACAGCACGGCGGTGGTCAGTGAATTCCTGAAGAAGGAGGGCCGGCTGAATACCGGTTTCGGGAATACGCTTCTTAATATCCTGATCGTTCAGGATCTGTTGCTGGCGCCGGTGCTTACCCTGCTTAAAGCCTGGAGTGGGGAACATGCCGGAATACATCACCTTATTCTGCCGGTGCTTTTCTGCATTGCCGTATTTTTCCTGTTTAAAAAAATCAGGAATGTCCAGGAAATCAAACTTCCGGATTTTTTCCGGACTATTGAAAAGGATCATGATCTTCAGGTATTTACCGGACTGCTGATCTGTCTCGGTTTCGGGCTGCTGGCAGAGCTGATCGGGCTCAGCAGTGCACTGGGAAGCTTCATTGCCGGAGTAATGGTAGGACGGCTGAAAGTACTGAACTGGCTTGAATATTCCCTGACTCCCTTTAAAGTATTTTTTATTACCCTCTTTTTTGTATCGGTAGGCCTGAGGCTTGATCTTGATTACCTGTACCGCCATTATGAAATCATCCTGCTCGGAACGTTCTTCGTACTTCTGAGCAACAGCGTGATGTCTGTTCTTGTTTTCAGGCTGCTGGGATATAACTGGAGAGAAAGCGGATACGGCGGTGCGCTGCTCTCGCAGACCGGGGAATTCGGTATCCTGGCTTTAACCATTGCCTATAAAACGGAGGTTATCCCTTATGAACTTTACAAGGCAGGCTTATGCATTACCTGTCTGTCGTTGCTTTTTTCCACAGTATGGATCACCGTTTTCAAAAGGGTAGGCCAAAGGATTTTATGATGCATCTGCAGGGAAATTTTGATCTGCAGTGTACCATTTACCGGTTGACCAGTATTTTTTCCAGGGATTCCACTATTTCCCGTTCTGTTGCGTTTTCATCAAGCGTTTCCAGTGTATAGAAATCCGGTTTCAGGGCTGCCGTTCCGGTTCCGTTCTGGAAA
Organism: Weeksellaceae bacterium; assembly: GCA_022701475.1. Classification (GTDB taxonomy): domain Bacteria; phylum Bacteroidota; class Bacteroidia; order Flavobacteriales; family Weeksellaceae; genus Chryseobacterium. Next base: position 2,689 of record JAKOOI010000243.1, on the reverse strand, counting down.
ATGGTATCCACGTGGATCCCGATTCTTTTCAGGTTGCGGTCTGCCGTAAACATGATGTGCGGAAATTTATCATTCGCATAAAAACTGGAATTTACGTTCCTTGAGATCTGAAGTATCATATTGGACTGGGAATTGATTCCTGCTCCGTTTCTGTTTTCTTCACGGAATTCTACCTTACAGCCAAAACCGTTCTGCCGCAGCATGCTCCTGAATTCCTGCATTTTCGGCCCGATCACATTTTTGCACAGGGTTTTGAAGCCCTCAAGGAATACTTCTTCTTCGCTCTTCTTCTTTTCCAGGTTTTCTTTCAGCCTTTGTTCCTCTGTCTTGATCTGCGAGAAAAGGCTGTTCAGTTTATTGATATTTTCTTCCTTCATAAGATATCATGGTTCACTGTGGCCGTATTTTTTACTTCCGAAATATCGGAAATTTTCCGGTCAGCTTCAAAATATATTTCATCTTTCCAACCTTTTTCCGGAAAAAAGCATCTTTATAGAAAACAGTTCATATGAAATTAAGCATTCCAAAGCCCTGTCACGAAAACTGGGACACCATGGCACCTGATGAAAAAGGAAAATTCTGCGCGGTCTGCACCAAAACCGTAAGAGATTTTACGGCGGCTGCAGATGATGAAATCATAGAAGCTTTTTCAGGAACGGAAGAAAATACCTGCGGAAATTTTAAAGCATCACAGCTCAACCGGGATCTCAGGTATTCCGGCATCAATTCGGTTTTTGCCCGGTTGGCCGTAGGTTTTATGGTGACGGCTGCCGGTCTTGTGCCTGTAAATGCCCAACAGCACTGCGGTCCGGAAAAAGATTTGCTTAAAGAAAAACGGCTGAAGGGAAAAGCAGTCCCGGGCGTTATAAAGAATGATTCCGCCATGGCAAAAAATCTGATCCTCGGTGGAATCCATAAGGAAAGCCTGGATAAATACCGGAGCCCTTTATACGTTATCAATGGTAAACCGGGAACAGAGGCTGATTTTAAAGCGTTGGATCCGGAGGCGATCAGCAAAATCAACGTGCTGAAAGGAAAATATGCTACTGACCGGTACGGTAAAAAAGCCGGTTACGGAGCCATTGAAATTACAACCAGACGGAAAAGAAACAAGTGAGAAGCTGTAATCCGGATGTTCCTGACTTTATATCAAAATATTGTAAAAATGAAAATTACCATATCCAAACCCTGTCATGAAGATTGGGATGCCATGACACCTCATGAAAAGGGCCGGTTCTGTTCGGTCTGTACAAAAACCGTACAGGATTTCAGGGAGGCTTCTGATGATGAAATAAGGAAGGCTTTCTCCGGTGCACCGTACGGTATCTGCGGAAAATTTAAAAAGTCTCAGCTGGACAGGGCATTGAAATATTCTTCTTTTTCATGGGCAAAGTTTGCAGCGGCAGGCCTATTCATGACTGCCGGCGGACTGGCATCCGTGCAGGCACAGCAGGTCACGGCGTCAGATACTCTTGCGGTTAAAGATATGGCGGAATTGGTTTTGGCAGGGCCTGCTTTCAAAACTAAATCTGAGAGTTCAGTAACAGGATCTGTTACTGTAGTTTCCAAGGATCAGATAGGCGGGAATGCAAATAAAGCGGCTTCAGTACAATATCCAATCACTTATCCTGACTACAGGGAAAGGGATTTGGCAGGGATCCGGATAGGACCAAGCGTTGCTTCCCTGAAGGAAGGCCAACGGCCGCTCCTGGTGCTTAATGGAAAAATAACGGGGTTAAAAAAGCTCCGGAAAATTGATCCGCAAGCCGTAGAAAGTATCAGTCACCTGTCGGATCAGGCTGAAATCCAAAAGTATTGATCACGAGGCAAAAACGGGGTGATAATCATTATTACGAAAAAGAAGGATAAACGGTAACATAACCTGAACCCGAAGTAGTGGCCTCTTAACCTGGCTTCCGTTTTCAGATTTATATTACTGAAAAACCTCCGTCTTTTTTTCCGGAGGTTTCATAAGGTTCCATGTCTGTTTTTATTTTTTTAAAGCACCAATAGCTGCTGCGTAATCCGGCTCATGCGAAATGTCAGCGACCTGCTCTTCATAAATGATTTTTCCTGAAGGATCAATAACGACCACTGCTCTGCTCAGGAGTCCTTTCATGGCAGAATCCGTAATTTCCACGCCATACTTTTTTCCGAAATCCGAACGGAAATCCGATAGCATGACCACATTTTTAATCCCTTCGGCACCACAGAATCTTTTTTGGGCAAACGGCAGGTCTTTGGAAATGCAGAGTACCGCCGTATTTGGGAGGCTGGCGGCATCTTCATTGAAATGGCGTACCGACGCAGAACAGACACCGGTGTCCACGCTCGGGAAAATATTAAGGATCAGGTATTTTCCTTTGTAGGAATCCAGCGTCTGCTCTTTCATCGACACATCCGTAAGCGTAAAAGCAGGAGCTGCCTTATTGACGGCAGGTAAGGCGGCATACGTATGGACGGGTTTCCCCCCTGCCGTTACCGTATTGGGTTTACCGGACTGCTGTGCGAAAACCAATGTGGAAAGAAGGAAGAACATTCCGAAAGTGAATTTTGAAAACATAAATTTATTTTAAAGCAAAAATATTGATTTTTACAGGCCGGACTGTTAAATTTTTGTCAAATAGAATAAATCTATGAACCATCTCTTTTCAAAATCAGATTTTACGGCTACCTTTAGTATTCAAAT
>JAKOOI010000241.1 GCA_022701475.1 Weeksellaceae bacterium | reverse complement strand
AAGATAATATGGTAAAAGTGAACTGATGATCAGTTGCTGTCATAAAAATACCCGGAGCATTCCTCCGGGTATTTTTGTCTGATCATATCGTGGTGCATCATAATGTGATATATACAACCATCGGCTCAATCATTAAAAATATACATTATACATTACATTCCCTTATATCCCTTAATACTGTTTCAAATAGGACTTCTTTTCCGTCAGGTATTCGGATTTTGTTCCGTCGCCGGTACGGAAGAGCGTTTTCAGGGTATTTTTCTGTTTTGGTTTTCCGGCATCGGGAAGAAAGCAGACAAAGTGGAGGTGGGGGCCGTTGCTCCAGCCTGTGTTTCCGCTGAGGGCGATTACGTCCCCTTTCTTTACCAGGTCTCCCGCTTTTACTTTAACGCCGTTCTGCTGAAGATGGAAGTACTGGGCAATAGTGCCGTCCGCATGCATAATGGAGACATAATTGGCAAGATTGGCACAGCTGATGTTGGCACAGCCTCTGTTGTTGCTCTGTACCAGGTCGGTCACTTTTCCTTCCCGGGCAGCGGTAATCTCTGTTCCTTCCGGCATGGTGAAATCGAGGGAGTTTTCATTCTGATGCGAGAAGGTGCCGTTGTATCCCTGATGAACGGTGAACGACTGTCCTTTCCGGAACGGAAGATCATATAAGTACCCTGTATCATATATTTTCACGGTAGCATCACCGGCCAGCGTGTAATAATTGGGCATGTTTTTAATTTTCCACCCTTTTTTCCGGTCGCTGACCAGGAAAACGGCGACTTTATTCCTTTGGGTAGAAGGCGGCAGCACGGTTACCGTTGGAAATGTCCCCGGCATTTTCAGGTTTTCCAGAACGGGCTGCCCTGAGAAGGTAAGGGAAACCGGATAGATCTCTATATTATCCGCATAATAGATGACGCTGTCCTGTTTTACTTCAGGATAGAGCTTTGCAGGCTTCTGGGAAAATGCAGGTGATGAAATGATCAGCAGCGGCATAAGAACAAATCTTTTCATTTCTAGGTTTAATTAATGCCGAACTGTTTCACCATCCAGTGTCCGGAATGATGCTTGACAAGATCGGTTTTCAGGTTTTCGTTTTTGGTCGTCACATAATTGTATACTTTCAGCGGTACGGAATCCGGGTATTCCCTCAGTCCCTGCGCTGCAACCGCTTTGGCATCCTCCTTTTTACCGGCGCCGTCCAGTGCTTCATACCGGTAGACATAGATAATGGCAGGTACTTTCCCGTAAACAGCCCGTGTTTCGTCTTCCAGCAGCTTTGCGGTTTCCGTCTGGAAATCCGGATTGGGCTTCCGGCCGGCTGCAGAGGTCTGGCTGATGTGCTGCTGGTACATCAGGAACAGCAGGAGGAGATGCAGGTTTTTGGTATGCGGATCCGCAGCCAGCCGCTGGATTCTTTCTACGGTTTCCGGGGTGATTTCATCGTTGTCCGCCTGCAGGTTCCGGGCATAGAACTCATCCAGGATGTTATAAATGGTTGTATCGTTCCCGTCGGTCACCGCTTCTTTCTTTATCTTTTCAAATACTTCTTTTGCCGCTGCTGCCGTCTGGGAAAATGCATAGCTGCCCAGCAGAAAAGAGAACAGGACTATCAGTTTTTTCATGGGATTGGAATAAATGGATTGATTTTCGGGTTTAAATATAATTAATTGTTTTGAGGTTTACCGGTTTGGCGGATGAAAATCTTAGCTGCCTTTCTTAAAGTTTTTAAGTTTTCCGGTAAAAAAAGAATCGTTAATTTTACTCCTGATAATTTACCTTTACTGAAATAATGAAATCAATCGTAATCAACGTCGGGAACAGCAATATCCGGTTCGGGCTTTTCAATGAGGACAACTGTGAAGTATCCTGGGTCATCAATACCAAACCGTACCGGACGCCGGATGAATTGTATGTCCAGATCTCCATGCTGTACCAGACGTATAAAATCGAGCCCGGGGAAATTGACAAAGTAATTATCGGTTCGGTGGTGCCGCAGCTGACCAAAGTGATCAATGCCGCCGTTAAAAAGGTGCATGATCTTGATCCTGTGATTGTAGACCGTACCACGCCTTCGGAAGTTGTGGCCAAATCCAGACAGATGGGAACGGATATTTATGCCAATCTCGTAGCGGCTCACAACCTGTATCCGGACCGCAAGAAAATTGTCCTGGATTTCGGGACCGCCCTTACGGCAAGCTGTGTCGCAGAGGACGGGGAAACCTTGGGCGTTATCATTGCGCCGGGCATTGTCACCGCCTTAAACTCCCTGATCAGCCAGACGGCACAGCTCCCGGAAATTGAACTGGTAAAGCCGAAATCCGTGCTGGGACTGGATACCGTAAGCTGCATGCAGAGCGGTATGGTCTACGGATTCCTTGGAATGGTGGAAGGATTTATCAGCCGGATTAATGATGAAGTAAATGATGATTGCTTCGTCGTAGCTACAGGCGGTGTTTCCCATGTCTATAAACCTCTGACGGATAAAATCCATGTGATGGACCGGCTCCATACGCTGAAAGGTCTTTATTTCCTTGGGAAATCGCTGTAATGGGCTGGTAATGTCGTGTTCATGCTATCTTTTCGATTTAAAGAATTCTTTCACAATCGAAGAACACTCATTTTCCATGACACCGGTTATGATTTCCGTTTTCGGATGAAGGGACAGGTGTTTGCTGATGAATCCGCGCTGTTCATCCCGTGCCCCGATCACCACTTTAGAAATCTGTGCCCAGGAAAGGGCGCCGGAACACATCACGCATGGCTCCAGCGTTACATACAGGGTGCAGTCTCTCAGGTATTTTCCGCCCAGGAAGTTAGCCGCAGCGGTAATCACCTGCATTTCCGCATGAGCGGTAACATCATTCAGGGTCTCGGTAAGGTTGTGGGCTCTTGCAATGACGCGGTTGTTGGAAACCACCACACAGCCCACCGGCACCTCATCTTTTTCGAGTGCCTGTACAGCCTCATTCAGGGCCATTTTCATAAAATATTCGTCGGTAAACATAAAATCAGATCAGTCAAAAGTCATGGTTAACGGAAGCCTGAACCGGTATCGTACGGTATTGCCTTTGAACACGGCCGGCGAGAACTTTTCCGCCACCGAGTACAAGGCAATCTCGGCCTGCCGGTTGAAGGTAAAATTGTCTCCCTGGGCCTGGACATGGCTGATGGTGCCGTCTTTTTCAACGATGAATGCTACATTGGCTTTTACGGTCTTTGCTTCGGCATAGACGCCGTCCGTATAAAAAAGATCGGCTACTTCCTGCCGCAATGCATTGATGCCTCCGGGATAATCCGCTGATTGTTCCGTTGCCGGAAGGATGTCCGGAAGCTTTTCTGCCGTTGCCGCTTTGTTTTTCAGCCTGCTGAGGTCTTCCAGGTTTTTCACTTTCAGCAGGGCCCCGATTAAGGCAACGTTTTCGATGCTGTCCATCTTCTTCATAAAAAGCAGGAAGTCGCTTTTGATGGCATTTTTAAACAGCACATTGTTTTCCGCCTCGAATTTTTTCTTGAACTCATGGTTCAGAAGTACCCGGTGATGGTTATAGTAATTCTTTACATTCCTGAACTCCTCAACCTGCTGCGAAAGGCAGGCGGACGAAAAGAGGCAGAAAAAAAAGAGGAAAAGCGGTTTCACAGGCGTATATTTATGTAAATGTACTTAAAAATTCTCTAATCCCATGAGATTTTCAGCTTTCCAGATACCTGTTGAGGGATTCCCGGAGATGATCCCGGATTTCCTGTACCAGGCCTTCCGGTTCCAGTACCTGTACTTCTTTTCCATACGAAAGGATTTCCTGCATAAAATCGTAGGTGGGATGCAGGAAAAACTCAAAGAAGATGCCTTCGGCGGTTTCCTTGGTTTCTTTCTGCGACTGGTGCAGCGGAAAACTGCGGATGTATTCGCCCTGGTGGCGGCTGCATTTAAGGATGATTTTCTGCGGGTTCTGCTCCGTCAGGTTCATCACGCCGAATGCATTTTTGAAATGTTCGCGGAAATTGTATTTGTATTTTTCCCTGAACTTGGTTTTGGTAACGTCCAGGTAATTGATCCGGTCAAGGCCGAAGGATTTCAGCATCTTGTCTTTGGTGTCCACGGCAATCAGGTACCAGCGGTCTTTGGATTCCTTCAATGCCAGCGGGTGGACCTTTCGGGAAGTCATCAGCTTGTTTTTGTAATTGTAATGTTCAAAGGTCACCACCCTTTTGTTCCGGATGGCAAAGAAAAGGTCGTAGAAGCTTTCCACGCCGGTCGGTTTCCGGCTTTCGAAAAAGATAAAATCGGCAAAATCGGGATGGACGTTCAGCGCGTTGCTCACCTGGAAAGATTCCAGCAGCTTCTGGTTGTACTCGTCCACTTCCATGATCGGGCGGCTCTCGATATAATACCGGTTATCGCCTTTCTTTTTGTTGTGGATGGACAGGTTGAACAGATCCGAAATTTCCCGGATGTCGCGCTGCAGCGTACGCATGGAGTAGCTTTTGATCTCCGCATCCTGAAATTCGAAAGAGTTCAGCAGGTATTCCTCCAGCTGCGGATAGGTAGCCGGGGAACTTTCCAGTCTTTTGATAATCAGAGCGTACCGGGTGAGGTAAAAGTCTTTTTTCATTCGGATCCGTTTATCGTGCAGCCGGGCTGCGTTTTACTTTGTCGGATGGAACACGGGCATTTCATGGCAGAATTTTAAAGCAAATATATAGGCTTAATGCGACAAAACGTGTCGTGTTTTATTTTTGTTTTAAATTTTTTTTGATTTTTTTCGGGTTTCGGAGCTGTTTGTAATACAGATCGAATTATAAAGCGTTAAAATGGTATGAGGATGACCAGATCATCTATTACAGAAACTTTTGGTTATTCAGCCGTATAAAAATAGCTTTGAGAAATTCTGTAATCGAAAAAGTTTAAACTACCTGCTAAATATCAGGTACCTTAATCTTCTTCATTAATTAAAATGCCTTTATAAAATATTCCATACCTGCTGTATAACGTGTCTTTATTTTTACTGAATTTCACCCATTCTTTTCTATCCAACACATTAAAATAATCACCTTTAGGATCTGAAGGGGAAAAGTAAACCAATTCATGATCTTCAAAATAATAATCATTGATTCTTCTGAAAGATTTCTGATCTATAACTTCTTTAATTTTTACATCCTTGCCTAAAGAAAATATATTAACATAATTATAGAAAGCATAATTGTTATTTGCTTTCAATTCCTTTTCCATTAATGGGTGACGCTCTGTGGCCTTTAATCTGATATATAATTCATTCTTCTCTTTATCTTGAAAAAGCAGGCTGTCTTTGGTGGTCGTACATCGTTGACAGTTCTTTTCACTAATATTATTACATGAAATAAAAATCAATAATATGAATG
>JAKOOI010000219.1 GCA_022701475.1 Weeksellaceae bacterium | reverse complement strand
AATACATCCAGCAGGAATACAACCCGATAACTACCCTGACAGAAAATGCATACGACTGAGGAATTAAAAAGATATAAGATTTTTTCGGAAAAAGACCTGGACGGTATCGATTCCGGCAGATATTCATCCATTGAAATCTACGCAAAAAACATGACTTTCCATTGTACTGAAGTAAACGGAGACCTGTTGCTGCGCGGAGAAAACTGTCATTTCCCTGCACTTGTCAGAATTACGGGAAACCTGTCTGTGGATGCATCGGGCTGCACGCTGCCTGAATTGGAAACCGTGGAAGGCAACTTCACCCTGCACCGCACCGCTGTACTGGACAAGCTTGAGAAAATAGGAGGTCATATTAAATGTATCGTAGATTTCAGCTTTAAAAATTTAATAACTGTCGGTGGCCCCGTTAACCTGAAAAAGGCCGTTATATATGCCGGAGGAAAAAGGCTGGCGGCAGGCCGGGCCGTCATTCCGGTCAGCTACCAGTACGAAGTGGACCGGCTGCCTGAAGACGGCATTTTCAATGTCGCCATTTTCGGGAACGACCTGGTGATCCCACACCGGAAAATTATGGGAGCCCTTACAATCTCCGGCCATAATGTCTCTTTTCCGAACCTGGAAACTCTCACCGGGGCGTTAGATATAGAGAGGCGCCTGCCGTCAGCCTACACATTTGCCCATCATTTCCCGGTGCTGAAGAAGATTAAGGGAAATATAAGGTTTGAAAAGGCAAAAGTCCTGTTTCCGGAACTGAAAAACGTGATGGGGAAAATATATTTGGAGAACGGTTCGTATGTTAACTTTCCGGCACTGGAAACAGCAGGCAGCATCACGATCAACCGGAACAGCAGTGCTTCTTTCCCTATGCTCAACGAAGTCCACGGAAACTTCCGGAACCAGGGTTCCGAAACCTGTTACCTGGAGATGCTGCAGACCGTAACCGGAAATTTTGAAGCAGACCGGACTGTTGCCAGAAACCTTGCTGAGGCAGGAACGCTTATCATGGAAATATACCAGGAATTCGATCATCTGAAAAAAATCCGTCAGAAGCTGGAATTTAACGGTACCGTCCATTTCCGGTCGCTGGAATACCTGAATTATTTTACGAATCCCCGGCAGAAGGGTTCTGCTCTGCCTGCATTAAAGGAAGTAAACCACTATCTCTATGACGAAAACGAAGGTTATGCAGACCTTGCCCACCAGATTTATTTTAAGGTAAATGACAATATTCATATCTCTAAAACAGAGTGTGTAATTTCAAAATCCCCGCTGAATCATCTGCATCAATGGAATATTTTCCCCCTGGAAAAACTGGTTTCCGTGCTTAAACTCAGGCACAGCAGCTTCCGGGATTTCATGACCCGGGAATATGAACGGGAATGGACGAATTACCGTTCGCCCCATTTCCTGAAAGTAGTAAAGAAAATAGAAAAACTCTGGAATACAACGGAAGCCATTGCATTTGAGGATTTTTTTACTTCCCATCACCACGAGTTCAGGCGTTTCTGTTTCAGCTACACCGGTGTGGGATTGCTGATGGAGAAGCTCGGTGCCGTGAAGATCAACGAAGCGGAAATTCCGGTCCGGCACCTTCAGTATGACAGGAACGGAAATGCCTCAACGGTAAAAAAAGTCAACCGTTATGAAGTCTATGCCGTGGAAAACACCAAGCTGGGGATTCATTCATGGAGACGGGATCCGAATTCCTATGCCGTTAAATGCTGGTGCCCGTCCACTCGCAAAGCGCACTGGCTATGGATCGAGCCGCAGTATAAAGATAATGCCTTAACGGCGATAGCCTCAACGTTCAGGATCCATGAAAACCTCATTCCGCATATCCGGTGCCTGAAAAGGCAGGGCGACCTGCTGATCTGCGAACTGGAAGAAGAAGTGCTCCCGCAGGGAAATATCCGGCCACTGACCGCATCCGAGTATTTCAGCCTCCTGGTAGCGGAAAGCTGATAACGGATGTCATATTGACGTTATATTGATGTCGCGGATTTCAAAATTGACGTCGCGGATTTGAAATCCGCGACATCAATGACAGCAACTTTACAACCCTTTAATCGCCGATTCCAGCGCCAGCTCCATCATGGGTTTTAAAGCCCTCTCCCTTTCGGAAGCGGATATTTTTTCGTGGGTAGGGATGATATCGGTAACAGTAAGGATGGTGGCGGCATTTTTGCCGAGATATTGGGCATTGGCGAATAACCCGAAGGCTTCCATTTCAACCGCCGGGCAATTATATTGTTCAGCAATAGCCGGAACGGACGGATCTTTACGGTAGAAAATATCGCTGCTGTGAACATTGATGGCTTTTGCAGGCAGTGAAAGTTCTTCAGCAGTCCGGTTGATCGTATCATAGATGTTCCCCTGATGGGAAAGGATATCCTCCTCTATTCCCCAGGCATACCGGGCATAGGTGCTTTCGCTTGCCGCCTGCTCAACGTTCAGGATATCGTAGAGCTGAAGATCCGTAGTGTAGGCACCACAGGTACCGATCCGGATAATGGTGTCCACTTCATACTCGGTAAACAGCTCAAAGGAATAGATCCCGATGCTCGGAAAGCCCATTCCGCTGGCGCCTACCGTAATTTCCTTGCCTTTATAAAATCCGGTGTAGTAAAAAATCCCTCTGGTCTTGCTGACCAGCTCTGCATTTTCAAGATATTTTTCGGCGATAAACTGGGCACGGAGCGGATCTCCCGGCTGCAACACGACTTTGGCAATCTGCCCTTTGTCTGCAC
>JAKOOI010000203.1 GCA_022701475.1 Weeksellaceae bacterium | reverse complement strand
ATAGGCGTTGAATTTGCTGTGCTGGGACAGGAAGAAAGCTGTACGGGAGATCCTGCCAAACGTGCCGGAAACGAGTTTGTATTCCAGATGATGGCTTTAACGAACATCGAAGTGCTGAATGCTTATGAAGTTAAAAAAATCGTTACTGCCTGCCCGCACTGTTTCAATACCCTTAAGAATGAATATCCGAGCCTCGGCGGGAATTATGAAGTGGTTCACCATACCCAATTCCTAAGAAGCCTGATGGAAGAAGGACGATTGAAAATTGAAGGCGGTGCCTTCAGCGGTAAAAAAATCACTTTTCATGATCCTTGCTACCTGGGAAGGGGGAACGGTGAATATGAAGCGCCGAGAATGCTCCTTGAGAAGCTGGATGCTGAACTGGTGGAAATGAAACGCTGCAGGACCAATGGCCTCTGCTGCGGAGCCGGTGGCGCGCAGATGTTCAAAGAACCTGAAAAAGGAAGAAAAGATATTAACATCGAAAGAACGGAAGAAGCACTTTCCTTTGAACCGAAGGTGATCGCTACCGGCTGCCCGTTCTGCAACACCATGCTGACGGACGGAGTGAAACATTTCAATAAGAATACTGAAGTTGAGGTAAAAGATATTGTGGAACTTCTGGCAGAAGCAGATGATCTGTAGTATCGGACTGTTTCCTTCATGAAAAAAAACTGGAAGATCTCCTTTCTGATCACGACCACCTTTCTTGTATTCCTCAGCTGCTGGAATTACAGAAACCGGGTTTTCGACTGGGACATGCCGGGCTATATCGGTTGTCTGTATTCCTTTAAGTTCCCGTCCCAGCCGGATAAAGTCCACGCCCTTACCTACCAGGATATCCGGAAGGAAGCTCCGGAATTTCAGTACAAAGATATTACTGGACTTCAGGAACCGGCCGATAAAGCACGGCAGGCTTTTGCTTATAATATACAGGCATTCCATGAACAACTGCCTTATTATAAGGTGAAAATTGGCTATAATGTAGCGGTTATGCTTCTCTATACGTCTGGATTGACTTCTCCGCAGGCTGTATTGCTGCTCAGTGCTATTTCCTACTTCGTATCAGGACTCCTGTTTCTTTATCTCATGAAAATAATTTTTCCTGGAAATTACTTCCTGGCTGGGAGTATAACGTTTGCCGTAATGCTCTGTCCGCCTGTAATGCAAATGGCCAGGATTCCGACGCCGGATATGTTTCTTTTCCAGTTTATGCTGCTATTTATCATTGGTTTGCTAAACAAGTGGAACCGATGGACAGTATTTACAGTTCTTATTATAATTATTCTGACCAGGCCTGACTATACTCCGTTTGTTTTGAGTTATATAGTGATGGAAGCATATCTGAAGTATTACAGTACCGGAAAATTCAATTTTTATTTTTTCCTGCAGGGGATATTGGTTGTACTCCTTTATCTGGCGATTATCCGGTTGTGCCATTACCCCGGATGGAAAAACCTGTTTTATGATACTTTCATTTACAGGCGACCTTTAATTTCTGCACAGCCTCCGGATTTCAGCTGCAAAGAATATCTGGATATTTTGCTGGTGAAAATAATGTATTTCAAAAAAATAACACTGATTTCAATATTGCTGTCGGGACTTACATATTATTTTTCAAAAGATCTCCGGACCAGGCTTTTTTCTGTTTTACTCTTCCTTAATATCTATATCAAGTTTATCTTTTTTCCACATTCTGCCGAGATGAGATTCTTTTTCATATTCATTATTATGCTTTTTGTGGTATTACTGCACGCGCTCTCTGAAAAATATAATGGTTTTAGACTCAGGAAAATTGCGTAATTTTATGCCTTAAATTTATTCCAATGAAGATTGAAGAATCAGATATTATAGAAGCTAATGATTACCGAGTAATTATCTATCCTTCCTCAAGGCCCTTCACAACAAAAGAAGCCAAGACGATTACTGAAAAACTGTATGATTTCCTTGCCGGATGGGCAGCCCATGGAAAACCGCTCTCATCATCGTTTAAAATAGAAAAAAACCAGTTCATCATCATCTGTGTGGATGAAGAAAAAGAAATGGCTTCCGGATGCAGTATCGATGCACTGGGAAAGGTAATGAGAGAGGTAGACGAAGAATACCAGCTGGGACTTTTTGATCGTATGAAAGCTTCTTATATTGAGGACGGACAAGTGAAAACCCTTAAGCTTATTGATTTTAAATCGAAAGTAAGAAACGGTGAAATCACGCGGGATATCCAGGTCTTTGACTTTTCAAAAAACACCTATCTGGAATTTCTGGGTAACTTCCTGCTGCCATTTGACAGAAGCTGGGCCGCAGGTATCAAATAATTTAAATGATCATTAGTAAAACAGAAAAGCGGAGCAGTCCGCCTTTCTGTTTTTAGGTATATTTGCAGCGTTTTCATCCTGAGATCCCGAAACTTATGTCCGATATTCTTTTTTTAACCACTGCACACCATTACAATGATGACCGGATTTTTTATCATCAGGCAAAAGCACTACAGGAAGCAGGACACAGGGTAAAAATCTGCAGCCTTTCTTCTGAATTTCAGGGCATCACTGACGGTATTTGGGTAGAATCCTATTCTGTGCTTACAAAGAGTACTTCAGAAAAAAAGAAAATACTGGAAACAGTTTGTGAAAATTTCCGGCCGGACTGCATGATCTGTTCCGAGCCATTGGCTGTTATTGCTGCCCGGAAATACCGCAAAAAGAAAAAAGCAGAAATCATTTATGATATCACGGAATGGTATCCTTCTATGAGGATGGTTGAAAAGTTCCGGTTTCCGATGAATATACTTCATGCTTTTAAATTCTTTATGATCCAGCTGTATGCCGGCTTTCTGAGCACCGGTTATATTTTTGGCGAAAGTGCTAAAATGTTTCCGCTGGCCTATTTTTTTCCTTTTAAAAAATCCCTGCTTCTTCCTTATTATCCGGATGAACAATACATCCATCAGCACCTGAAGAAACCGGAAAAAAATAAGATCACACTCTGTTATACGGGACAGTTTTCTGAAGAGAAGGGAATCGGGAATTTCTTTGCCGCTGCGGATCAGGTGAGGAAGAAAAAGCCGGATCTTGCCGTTTCCCTGCTGCTGATCGGGGGCTGCCGCAAAGAAAAAGATGAGCGGTATTTCTCAGAATTACTGCCAAAATACCGGTTTGAGCGAATCTCTATCAGGAAATCCGCTTCTTTTGAGACCTTTACCGAGGCCTACGCAGAGGCCGATCTCTGCTTCGATCTCAGAACCCTGAATTTTGAAAATGACCACTGCCTGCCGATCAAGATTTTTTATTATGCAGCTTCCGGAAAGCCGGTGATTTATACCAATCTTAAAGCCACCGGAAAGCAGGTGAATGTTTCAGAATTCGGATACCTGGTAGACCCTGAAGATTCCGGTAAAATTGCAGATCTGGTCATAAGGTATGCAGAAGATCCTGAATTATATAAACGCCATTCCAGAAATGCGAGAGCTGCATATGAACGGCAATACAACTGGAAAA
>JAKOOI010000194.1 GCA_022701475.1 Weeksellaceae bacterium | reverse complement strand
GGTGCAGCCTCCTTTTTTCACCGCCCGAAAGCTTGGAGATAGGAGAGTACTGCGTTTGGTCATCGAATAAAAACAACCTGAGGAATTGTGATGCCGAAAGGCTTTTGCCATTGGCCAGCGGATAGTATTCGGCTGCTTCTTTAATAAAATCAATTACCCGTTCATCTTCTTTATACTGAAGGCCTTTCTGGGAAAAATAGCCGAAATGGATGGTTTCGCCGGTTTCAATTTCCCCGTTGTCAGCTTTTTCAAATCCCTGGATAATATTCAGCAAGGTGGATTTTCCGGCGCCATTTTTTCCTACGATGCCTACTTTTTCACCGCGCTGGAACTGGTAGCTGAAATCCTTCAGGAGAACTTTGCTTCCGAAGCTCTTATCGATATGATGAAGCTCAAGGATCTTGCTTCCCAGTCTCTTCATTTCAAAGTCCAGTTCCAGTCCCTGTTTCCGGGTGTCGGTTTTGGCCACTTTTTCCGTATCGTAAAAAGCATCGATCCTTGATTTGGATTTGGTGGTCCGGGCCTTTGGCTGTCTCCGCATCCATTCCAGTTCCTTCCGGTACAGATTGTTGGCTTTGTCAATGGTAGCATTCAGGTTCTCTTCGCGGATCATCTTATTTTCCAGGTAAGTGGCGTAGGCTCCGTTATGGACATAGAGGTTTCCGTCTTCCATTTCCCATATCGTATCGCAGACACTGTCCAGGAAATACCGGTCATGGGTGACCAGCAGTAAAGTTATTTTTGCCTTGCTCAGGTAGTTTTCCAGCCATTCTACCATTTCAACATCCAGGTGGTTGGTAGGTTCATCCATAATCAGCAGGGTATGGCGGTGCTCAGCCCGGGTTTCGGTAAGCAGTTTGGCCAGTGCTACCCGCTTGATCTGGCCTCCGGAAAGCGTCCCCATCTTTGCGTCGAGATCGGTAATTTTAAGCTGCGACAGGATCTGCTTCATTTCATTTTCCAGATCCCAGGCTTTGTGGGCTTCCATTTCCAGCAGTGCCTTTTCGATAAAATCATTATCGGTGGAATGCAAAGACTGGTGATAATTTTTCAGGGCCCGGATGGGTGCCGAATCCAGTGTCATCATGAACTCATCAATCGTAAGTTCCGGATTGAAATCAATTTCCTGATCGAATAACACCACCTGTATATCTTTGCTGATGGATACCGTACCGCTGTCTGCAATTTCTTTGCCCATCAGGATTTTTAAAAGGGTGGATTTTCCACTTCCGTTTTTGGCGACGATAGCTATTTTATCGCCTTCATTAATGTGGAAAGAAATGTTTTCAAAAAGCACCTTGATGCCATAGGATTTGGTGAGGTTTTCTGCAGAAACGTAATTCATGAGGTTGTTGGCTTGGTTTAAACGGATTACTGAGCGGCAAAAGTACGAAAAATGTGGCTAGGATAATCAGCAGTGACAGATGTTGATATCACCGATGCAGCAACCATGGTTTGCGGAGAAATCATTTCCGGGTTGGTTTTATCAGCGTTACCGTTCCTGTGCCCTGGATAGTCCCGTTATCGTACTGAACGTTGAAGATGGGGAAATCCGTTTGGGGTAAGAACAGCTTTTTACCGGATAACCCCAAAAATAATTTTCACGGTATAAAAGATAAAGCTACTTTTGCGCAGCTTGCTTTATGTCGTATACTTTGCACCATTACCGTACAGCCGGTGATCTTCCGGAAAACTGGAGTTCCGTAATCGGAAAACATAATATTATGCTTTCCGGTGAATATTTTAAAGTACTTGAAACTTCCGCGCCGGAAAATATGCAGTGCTTCTTTATAGGTTTTTTTAAACAGGAACAGCTGATCGGCGGTGCCCTGGTTCAGTACCTGGACTTTATGAAACATGAAACCTTTCAGAAAAATGAAGTATGGCACGATCTGAAAAATCGTATTGCCCGTACATTCAGCAGGGATATTATGATTTTGGGCAACAATATGCTGACGGGACAGAACGGATTTTATTTTGACCTTTCGGAAATTACGGTGGATGAAATCATCCGGATGCTGGATAAAGCCGTACGGTATATGCAGAAGGAAGTCCGGAAAACATCACTGATCATCTATAAAGATTACCGGCCTGCTTTCGCAGATCTTTTTCAGAAGCATCGCCCGGGATATTTCCGGTTTTCCGTACAGCCCAATATGATCCTTAATCTGAGGGAACATTGGAAAAGCTTTGAAGATTACCTCGGAGACTTGTCAACAAAATACCGGTCAAGAGCCAGAACGGCCCGGAAAAAGCTGGCCGGCACCGAAAAAAGAGAAATGCATGCCGGAGATATAAAAAAATATGCTAAGGAAATCAACCTGCTCTATCACCATGTAGCTGAAAATGCCGTATTCAATACCTTCTTCCTGGCAGAAAACCATTTCGTCAGCATGAAAGAAAATCTGGGAGAAAATTTTAAGGTAGTAGGATATTTCTCAGAGGGTCTGCTGGTAGGTTTCTTTACTTTGATAATCAATGGATGTGATATTGATACTTACTTTCTGGGATATGACAGAACATGCCAGAAAGAAAAACAGTTGTATCTGAACATGCTGCTGGATATGGTGGAATTTTCTATAAGCCACCGTTACCAAAGGATTATTTTCGGAAGGACTGCGCTGGAGATCAAATCCACGGTCGGGGCAGAGCCGGTTGAAATTTCCGGATTTATCAGGCACAGCAATTCTCTGGTCAATCTGTTGATGAAATATGTTTTCCCTTCCGTTTCTCCCAGGACGGAATGGATCCGGCGGAAGCCCTTTAAATAGCAAAAGCACAAGAGATACATGGCTCATGTACACGGGTCAGTCAAGCGTGAGCCTGTGTAAAGACCATGCGCTGCCGTTGTAGAGGTTAAGGTCTACTTTCGTATTGATACCATGAACGATTCCGTTTTCCGTAAACTGCCAGAAGTCCCACCGGTTATCGGGAGCAGGAGCAGGGACGTCATTATAATTGGCCAGCCAGAGCGGGTAACTGTTGAATTCGCCTTTCAGGAAATCTTTGTAATAATGATAATAAGTATAGATAATGGGTTTCTTGCCATAGGTTTCCTCTATGATCCTGCACCATACTTTCAGGTCTTCAAGGAGTTTTTCATTGGTTTTCCGCTTGGGGATTTTTTCAATATCAAGGATCGGCGGCAGGTCGCCGCTTTCCAGTTTCACATTTTCCAGGAAATTATTGGCCTGGATAACCGGGTCTTCATCAGCCCGGTAAAAATGATAGGCCCCGCGGATCAGTTCATGCTTTTTCGCCTGTTCCCAGAAAACGCCGAAATGTTTATCGGCACTTCGGTTTCCCATGGTAGCACGCATGATAACAAATTCGAGCGGGATGGTTTTATTGCCGATGCTTAAGCTGTCCCATTTGATATCTTCCTTATTCTGGTAGTGGGAAATATCGAAGCCGTAGGTTTTATCCAGGTTACCGGAAAGAATTCTCCGGATCCGCGAAGCTTCCCTTTCGGTATTGTGCAGTCTGCGATGGATGAATTGATTGAAATAAAGTGCATAATAATAACTTACGGACTGCTTCAGGTAGAGGCCGGTTCCGGCAAGGGCCAGCAACAGCAGGGCCAGAACAACTTTACGCCGGAACAGATAAGGCCTGCGGTGAATTTCTTTGGCGGTTTTTTTGCTGTAGTTTTCTTTTGGCATAAAGTTTTACAAAACTAACTTTTTTTCATGCCGGATGCTAAATAAAATCAGTAAATTTGTGTACTATGGAAACACGCGAAAAGATCATCATCATAGGAGGAGGTTTTGCGGGGCTGCAACTTGCAAAAACATTGAATAACAAGAACAAGAAAGTGCTTGTTTTAGACCGGGTAAACCATCATATGTTTCAGCCTTTATTCTATCAGGTCGCGTGCGGAAGGATCGAGCCTTCCAATATTTCCTTCCCTTTCAGGAAAATTTTTCAGCGTTCCCGGAATATCCAGTTCAGGCTGACGGAAGTAAAATCCATTGATACGGCAAATAACAAAGTCATTACAGAAGAAGCCGAATTCAGCTATGACAAGCTGGTGATTGCCACCGGCTGCAAAACCAATTTTTTTGGAAATAAGGAAATGGAGAGCCGTGCCTTCGGAATGAAAAATACCCAGGAAGCCATCGGTATCAGAAACCATGTGCTGATGACATTTGAGAAGCTCATTATTGAAAAGAGCCGCAGTGACGACGGCAACTGGAACATCGTTATCGTGGGCAGCGGCCCTACCGGCGTAGAGCTGGCCGGTGCTTTTTCTGAAATGAAAAAAGAAATCCTTCCGCGGGATTATCCGTATATGAATTTTGACCATCTGCAGATTATTCTGGTAAGCTCTACTGAAAAGCCACTGGCCGTAATGAGCAAGGAAGCCCAGGAAAAATCCGAGCAGTACCTGAAAGATCTGGGCGTTACCTTTCTCAGTCAGGAATATGTAACGGATTATGACGGTGACAGGGTTCACATGAAAAGCGGGAAAAGCATCCCTTCCAACAATGTGATCTGGGCAGCCGGAGTTACAGGGAATGTGGTAGAAGGCTTTCCGCAGGAAAAGCTCAGCCGCAACCGGTATATAACAGACCGCTATAACCGGATCAGGGGATATGATAATATCTTTGCCGTTGGGGACATCGCATACATGGAAACTCCGAAATATCCGCAGGGGCATCCGCAGGTAGCCAATGTAGCCATCAACCAGGCGAAAAATCTTGGCCGTAACCTCCTGAAAAAGAATGGCAGCGAGTGGAAGGAATATGAATATGATGACAAAGGATCACTGGCTACCATAGGCAAGCACCGGGCAGTAGTGGATCTGCCTTTCGTGAAATTCCAGGGACTGCTGGCCTGGTTTTTCTGGATGTTCCTCCATCTGATGCTGATTCTCAGTGTACGGAACAAGCTTGCCGTGTTTTTTAACTGGATGTGGAGCTATTTTAACAAGGATTCTTCTTTAAGATTAATAATTTTGCCGAATAAGAAAAACGGAACATTACAATGAGAATTGATATAATAAGTGTGCTTCCCGAGCTGATGGAAAGCCCGTTCAGGACTTCTATCCTGAAAAGAGCAATGGATAAAGGGCTGGCGGAAGTGCATTTTCATCAGCTGAGAGACTGGGCGATCAACAAGCACCGGCAGGTTGATGACGAGCCTTATGGCGGCGGCGCGGGAATGGTGATGATGATAGAGCCGCTGGATAAATGTATTGCTGAACTGAAATCCCAACGGGAATACGATGAAATCATTTACCTGACTCCGGACGGGGTCACCCTGAACCAGAAAATAGCCAATACCCTTTCCATCAAAAATAACCTGATTTTCCTGTGCGGGCATTATAAAGGGATTGACCAGCGGGTAAGGGATCTCCATATTACCAGGGAAATATCCATCGGTGATTATGTGCTCACCGGAGGCGAGCTGGCCGCCTGCGTGCTGGCCGATTCCGTGATCCGTCTGCTGCCCGGTGTACTGAATGATGAACAGAGTGCATTAACGGACAGCTTTCAGGATGATCTTTTATCTCCGCCCATCTATACGAGGCCCGAAGTCTATAAAGGTCTTGAAGTGCCGAAAGTGCTTCTCAGCGGCAACTTCAAAAAGATTGAAGAATGGCGCCATAACGAAGCCATGAGGATTACCCAGGAAAAACGCCCGGATCTGCTTTAGCTCCTTTTCCCCCTGAAACAGGGGCTTTTTTTATTCTGATAAAATAAAATCGGAATAATAATCAAAATAATTCAGGATTAAGTTGAAAATATTTATTAACTTACCCTGAAACTAAGAATTTTATTATCTGTATTTTTGTTTCAATAGAATTTTTTATTACGCCTTATGGGACACAGATCCTATACTTATTTAAAATATTAACCATTTCACTTATTTTAGTTTAATATTTTCATCTAATCTGGTAGCCATTAATGTAAAATTAACCTGAAAATCTTTTTAGTTGGGTGTTTTTTTCCTGAATAAAATAATAAATTTACATTTTGCAATTAAACAAAAAGTTTTAAAATATTTTAGAAAATTGATTGAATGGAGCTGTTCAGTTTTTACAATGTTGAAAATTTATTTCCTCCGGATCCTGAATCGAAACATAAACTGAACCCTACTTATTCAGGATTGCGCAACTGGGATGAAAGGAAGTACCGGAACAAACTTCTTAAGATAGCCCACGTTTTCCGGATCATGAAAGAGCGGAATGCATCATTGCCTTTTATGATAGGGCTGGCTGAGGTTTCCGGCAAATCTGTTCTGGAAGATCTCATACAGCTTGAACCTTTCGCCGGGAATTACGGGATTGTGCATTACCCCTCAAGGGATGAAAGAAAAGTAGATGTGGCACTTCTTTACGATAGGGATAAATTACAGCTCATATCGTCGGAAGCCATTACCTTCGATTTTGAAAATGTATGCAAAAACACAGAAAATGTTGACACCACCAGAGATGTGCTTCATGCAAAAGTAAGATATAAAGAGCAGGTTATTAATGTCTTTGTCGTTCATCTCCCCTCAAAACGCGGGAAAGATATTAATAAACCCAAAAGAGACTTTATATTGAAAGAAATCCGGAACCGTATTTTACATAGCATGGATGAAGATAAAGAGCCGGTAATCCTTTGCGGCGATTTTAATGAAAACCCCAATCATGAAAACATAACAGATGTTCTGTATGACAATATGCAGAACAGGAGATTGCAAAATCCTTTTGAGCAATTGTTTTCAAAGAGGAAATACTCTGTCTTTCATCATAAGTCCGGGATGCTGTTTGACCAGATTATTCTTTCTGAAGACTTTTTCTCCGGAGTCCATGGTCTGTTGTTTCAGGAGGCCGCGGTTTTCAGTCCTGAAAAAATCTGTACCCGGGACAGAAAATTTGCAGGCAGGCCATTGCGGACATTTGCCGGGACACGGTACCTCGGAGGATACAGCGACCATTTTCCCGTTTTTGTAAGATTAAGCAATTGATAAAAACATAAATAAGTAAGTATGAAAAATTCAGACGATACCAGTTATCAATTAGATTCGATTGATAAAGAAATTATCTATATGCTGATGGATAATGCCAAGACGTCCCTTGCGCACATTGCCAAAAATATAGGTATTTCCACAACCGCCGTCCATCAGAGAATAAAGAAACTCGAACAGGCAGGGGTGATCGAAAATTCAATTTCCTTTCTCAATCCCAAAAAGATCGGATATAAAGTGACGTCCTATATCGGGGTATTCCTGGATAAACCGAGCCATTATCCGGATATGGTAAAATCCTTAAGAGACATCAATGAAGTGGTGGAAGCCCATTACACCACAGGTAATTATACAATTTTTTTAAAAGTGATCTGTAAAGACAATGACCATCTGATGCAGATTTTAAGCAAACTTCAGAAGCTGAAAGGCGTAACGAGAACGGAAACTTTCATATCTTTGGAACAAGGTATTTACAGACAACTGAAAGTATAAGCTTATGAACATTGCCCGTTATTTGGACTCCACCTATTTGAAGACCCCTGAACACTCGGGGCTGTCTGAACAGGAAACCCTGCAGAAAGATAAGGATCTCGCCCAGGAAGCTATTGACCATAGTCTTCTGGCCGTCATGATCCGCCCGGATTATGTGGCGGAAATCAAGAAATACATCAGTGAAAAAAACTCGGAGGTGATCGTAGGAACGGTTATCGGGTTTCATGAAGGCACCTTTTCACCGGAAGAAAAACTGGCGGAGGCATCAAAGGCTATAGAAGACGGTGCCGATGAACTGGATTTTGTCATTAATTATCAGGCCTATCTGACAGGAGACATGGATTTCGTAGAAAAAGAATTTCTGAAGTGCACCCGGCTTTGTCTGCAACATCAGAAAACGGCCAAATGGATTATTGAAATCGCTGCTCTGACAGATCTACAGATTGCAGACCTGACCGGACGCATTTCCGGATGGGCGGAAAAATATTTTTCTGACCAGGAGCTGTCTCATATCTTTGTGAAATCTTCCACCGGTTTTTATGAAACCCCGGATGGCAAACCGAACGGAGCTACTTTCGAAGGCATCAGAATCATGCTCGATCATGCAGGAAAACTTCCCGTGAAGGCTGCCGGCGGAGTACGCACACCGGATGATGCGGAGAGAATGATCCGGATGGGCGTGAAAAGGATAGGGACTTCATCGGCACTGGCATTACTCAAAAACGAAGCCGGTCCGGACGGATATTAGTCCTGAAACAAGAAATCATAAAAAACCATCAGTGAAAAACTGATGGTTTTGTATTTTAGACCTGCTGGGCGAGGTAAGCGGAATAAAACTCGCGGGTCTCTTCAATCAGGGTTTTCATTTCTTCCAGGGTAAAGACTTCCAGGAATTTCTTTCTGAAATCTTTAAAATGGGGAACGCCGCGGAAATAGTTGCTGTAATGCTGTCTCATTTCAACGAGGCCCAGCCTTTCCCCTTTCCACTCCGCGCTCCATTCGGCATGCTGCTGTACAGCCAGCAGGCGGTCGTCAATGGTTGGAGCCGGCAGGTGCTCTCCGGTTTCAAAAAAGTGTTTGATCTCATTGAAGATCCAGGGATATCCGATGGCGGCACGGCCGATCATAATCCCGTCACATGCATATTTCCCTTTGTATTCCAGGGCTTTCTCAGGGGAATCGATATCGCCGTTTCCGAAAATCGGGATTTCAATATTCGGGTTCTGCTTGATCCTTGAAATGTGTTCCCAATCCGCTTCTCCTTTGTACATCTGAGCGCGGGTCCTGGCATGGATCGTCAGGGCCTTGATTCCGGTTTCCTGCAGCCGTTCCGCTACTTCATCGATGTTGATGGAGTTGCTGTCCCATCCCAGTCTGGTTTTCACAGTAACCGGCAGGCTGGTAGAACGTACTACGGCCTTTGTCAAACGGACCATCAGGTCAATGTCTTTTAACACCCCGGCTCCTGCGCCCTTGCAGACCACTTTTTTTACGGGGCAACCGAAATTGATGTCTACCAGATCCGGATTTACCGTCTCCACAATGCGGGCGGACATCGCCATCGCTTCCTCGTCGCCTCCGAAAATCTGAATTCCGACAGGGCGTTCATAATCAAATATATCCAGCTTTTTCCGGCTTTTTATAGCATCACGGATCAGCCCTTCGGAAGAAATGAACTCCGAATACATCAGATCAGCTCCGTGCATCTTGCATAACCTCCTGAACGGCGGATCACTTACATCTTCCATCGGTGCCAGCAGAAGCGGAAATTCCGGCAGCTCTATATTGCCAATTTTTATCATGGTGCAAATTTATGAAATTATAATGATTGTTTAAAAATCATGATGAAAATCTGGGTTTTACCTGTCTGCCGGTACCGTTATACCGGCCGGATATCTTTGGTTATGCCGGATTCCGGATAATTTAAAAACTTGCTTTTACCTGCATGCTTCCGATATGAATGGTGCGGTCTCCTGAATTCCTGCCTTCGTAATTGAGGTTCAGCTGAAGGAATGAATTCAGGGCCTGCTGGATAAACACGCTCCATACCTGGTTTTTTCCCGGCTTCAGGCCGTCCAGCATCTGGTTGCCGACAATGCTGAAGTTATTCCCAGTAAAGTCATTGTTGATAAAGGAAAAATTCCCCCTGATGGACGTTTTCCGGCGTTCCCACTGAATGGTCCCGGTGATATCAAAAGCTTTAAGCTGCTCCTCACCGTCCACCCGGTCTTTCTGACGGAATGCAGAAGAAAATTCAGCCTGGATGGCATCGGTAAATTTATAAGTGGCTTTAGGTTTCGTTTCAAAATTATTCAGGCGGTAATCCCTGGTGGCAAAAAGCTGGGAAGAATTCCGGATATCATGTACGGAATTTTCCCAGTCCACCCTGAACTCTTTATTGAACCAGTATCCGAGGTTCAGGAAATGGGAAACCTGCCCGCGCTCTTCATTGCTGAAGTTGGCATTGATGAGGTTGTCATTTGAAATAAAACGGTAATTCCCGTTCCAGCCGGATTTATCCGTCGGGCTGAACTGTACGGAGGCCAGAATATTCTGGTTCTTAAGGATCTGATCGTCACTTTTCTCAAACGGATTCAGTACCAGTACTTTATCTTTCTTGTAAAAGGAGTTCTGGGAATTTAATGAAATATTGAAATTCCAGCGCTTTAAAAACCGGTTCTCAGAATTGAATACCACTGAAGGATTGACAAACAGCGCCAGCTGAATCTTATTTTTGTTGGAAGGTAGATAGCGTACCGAATTCGTATAGATGCGGATGTACTGCGCCAGATCCGAATATTCGGCAATCTCGAATTCATCCAGCTGCTGTACGCCGTCTCCGTTATAATCCGTCCATTTGTAAATGCCCTGGCCGTCCGTTACCTTAATATACTGAAATTCCCGCTGGGCTTCCTGTCCGTTACCGAGTTCATAGAAAGCCTGCAGGCGCATTCCGTTCCGGAAAAGCTGCTGATTGTAAAGGATATTCCCTACCACGAAATCATTGTTTCTGGAAACATCGGCATCCTGGTTCTGGTAAAAAAACTTCCGGTAATGAAGCAGGGCATTCAGCGTGGTTCTTTCAGTTTTGATAAGCTGGCTTTCTGCCATAAACCCTAAGATGTTATTCATGCTCTGAAGCCTGTTGTCCCGCACAGAGTCATTATCCCGCATATAAACTTTTGCAAGCAGCTTGGTCCTTGTGCTGTCGCCGATCTTTTTCTGTACGAATATCTCTTTCCAGCTGAAACTGGTAACATCCATCAGCTGGGTGTCATTGTATTTCTTTTCATTGTGTTCCATACTTCCGCCCAGGGCCCAGCTGCCTTTTTTGCCGGTGTATTCCGTAGAAGCGCCGCCCCGGATAAACTTGGTATCCTGGAGAACGGCATTCGTATTTAAATAGGAGAGGCTTCCTCTGGTAAAAAATTTTCCGCTGATCCAGCCAAAGTCGAGATCATTTTTGATCCCCTTATAAGTATCCTGTTCGTCCAGGTAATTGACTCTGTAGTTCAGGGTGGATTTGTTGTTCCACTTGTTCAGGAAGCTGAAGATAAACCGGTTCTGGGTCCTTCCGCTGAATTCCTGTGCGAGGTTAAAATCCCTGGAAAATTCCACATCATTGATCCGGTCGAGGATATGGAACTGCCGGTCGATGTACTGGTATTCAAAAGTAGGGGAGCCTTTCCAGTTGTTTCTGGTAAACGTCTTGTTTCCGAAGATCCTCCAGGCATAGCCTATATTCTGATCGGCATCTTTGGAGGAGAAAAGATTTACGTCATAATTGCTTAATGAAATATCAGCTCCTATTTTTCCATCTTTCAGCAGGTATTCGGAGTTCATGGAATAGACCTGCGATTTTTCCGGGGAAGGCAGCTTCCTTACGGCGCGGTATTCGCCCATATTGGGTCCTACATAGGTAAATACCCTGCCGTTATTGGTGGTCTGGGTAATTTTATATTCTCCGAGACTGGCTCCGAAATACGTATAGGAAACGGCATATAACGTCTGGGTAGCATCAGTGGAAAATTCATAATAATTTCCGGAAGGATTCTGTACAAGCCGGTACAGGATTTTATTCACGTCATACTCTGTTGCCACGCCGGACGGTGCAT
>JAKOOI010000187.1 GCA_022701475.1 Weeksellaceae bacterium | reverse complement strand
CAACGAATCCCAGTATAAATTCTCGGTGAACGAAAAGGGCCAGATCCGTTTCGGATTGGGCGCGATCAAAGGAATCGGGGAGGGGCCGAGTGAAGCCATCACCCGGGAAAGGGCCAACGGAAGGTTTAAGAATATCTATGATTTTTTTGAAAGGATCGCTCCGTCGCAGATGAACAAGCGGGTGGCGGAAAGCCTTGTGCTGGCAGGAGCTTTCGATGAACTCGATGCTTTCCACCGGGGACAGTACTTCGATATAGACATGGCCGGAAAGACCAATCTTGAAAGACTGATCCGCTACGGGCAGAGCTTCCAGGAAAGCAAGAACGAGATGGAACATTCGCTTTTTGCCGATTTTGCCGAAGAAGTCCAGATCGAGCAGCCGAAGCTTCCGCCGTGTCCTGAATGGCCGAATATGCATAAGCTGAACAAAGAAAAGGAAATCATCGGTTTCTATCTTTCGGCGCATCCGCTGGATGAATTCAGGGATCACTTCCAGTTTATGCAGGGACAGCTTTCGAAAAAGGCGGTTCTCGAAAAAGAAGAAGAGATAAAGCTGGTAACGGATGAAGCACCGGTGCTGGAGCAGGAAGTCATTGAAGATGCAGCTGACCTGGTAGAAATTATTTCTGATGAAGTAGTACCGGGTGAAGAAGAAATTATAGAAGAGGTGACCAAAAAAGCGGAACCGAAAGGCGTCTTCCAGTTCCTGAACCTGGATGAGGTGGATGCGTATAAAGAACAGGCATTCGCCAACAAGCAGGAAGAACTTTTCGAAGAGAAGAAGAAAGACTGGAAAACCCTGCAGAAAGAACGGGAAAACGGCGGTGGCGGTAAAGAATATACCGTAGCCGGGCTTATCACGGAGTACGTGGTGAAAGACGGATTCAGGAGCGGTGAGAAAGTGGCCTTTTTAACACTGGAAGATTATTCCGGGTCGTATTCCTTCAGATTGGGAGACCGTGATTATATGAGGCTGAAAGAAAAGCTGGAAGTCCAGCGGTTTGTGATCCTGAAGATCAAATTTGCCCAGGTAAAAGATGGAAGGGTATTCGTGAACGTGAATGAAGTAATTGAACTTCAGGAGGCTTTTGAGCGGTTTGCAAAAAGCATCTCACTGGTCATGGATGTGATGGATTTCCGGCCGGAAGACCTTACTTTTTTCCGTACCGTGCTTGAGAGGAACCAGGGAGATCAGAAACTTAAATTTTATATCAAGAATACCGAAGAGGATGAAAGGGCCGAGCATCTTGAAGTACAGTCCATGAAACATTCCGTTAACCTGAGCGGGGAACTGCTGAAAGAAATCCGGTTGCTGAATAAATATGAGTTTTATTTAAACTGATTTCATTTAAAATATAAGATCTTACTTTATGGAAGCCTTCTTTACAGTTCGTGAAGAAGGCTTCTTTATGTAGTGATCATGTTAATCTCTGTCATAAAATGCGGATGCAGATCAATCCGGCTGACGGATAATCGGAATTGCAACAGATAGCCGTTCTGTGAATAAGCTTCACTCGGTTAAACCGGTCATGTGACTTAATTTGTCTGACGATCAGCAAGTACAAGATCTGATACGACGGATCCGGATAAGCACATTTATTAAAAAAGTAAAAGAAAGGATTTTATATACTCAATCTCTGTACTTTTCCAGTGAAAATCTGATAC
The DNA here is from genome assembly GCA_022701475.1 of Weeksellaceae bacterium. Lineage (GTDB taxonomy): Bacteria > Bacteroidota > Bacteroidia > Flavobacteriales > Weeksellaceae > Chryseobacterium. The sequence goes on along the minus strand of JAKOOI010000187.1, from coordinate 947 downwards.
AATAAGCAGTAATAAAGTATAAAGTATAAATTTTAATTTTTTTTTAATAACTCCACTTTCCTGCTTCAAGATGTTATGCTTTTCATGGTATTGGTTTGGTGCTCCGGCCTGTTGCATTGTAATCATCTGATATTCAATACTAAAATTAAATCAACAAATTGAGAATAATAAGTTAAATTTAAATAATCGTTTAGTTTTATATAAATAATAACATTTTTACTTATATATTGTTTAATAAAATCTATTATAGACTGTGAATTGATAAAAAATATTCTTTATTTTTACAATCTAATTAATTTCACAACAGTTATGACAAAAATCTACAAGGGTTTGAAAAGCCGGAAATTTCCGTTTTTCACTCATCCGGAAAATTCTGCCGGCAACGGATGGCAGCAATCTGCGGAAACAGGACAGAGGCAATGGCTGAAAGGGCTGTTTGCTGCAGCACTAATGGTAACCGGAAGCACTGTTTTTTCACAAACCAATATTGCGGCCTATTCGTTTTCTAAAGGGACAGGAGCAACCTATACACCTATTACGGGAGGAACCAAGGTTTTTCCTTCAGGAACCAATACGGCTTACGATAATGAGGTGTCCGCAGCAATTAACCTTTCGTCACCATTTACTTTCGGAGGTGTTGCTGTAAGCAGTGTCTATATCAGTGCCAACGGGTTTATCACGTTCGGGGCTGCTCCGTCTGCATCAAGTTATACTCCGCTGTCAACGTTGGGTTCTACTACAGGTGCCATTTCTGCATTCGGGCAGGATGGAGGATCTTCTACAGTAACAGGAGCAACACCTGATATCAGTTACCTCGACACGGGAAGTGAATTTGTTGTACAGTATACTGACCATGCCAATTACTACAACAGGGCCCAGGAAAGACTGAACTTTCAGATCAGATTGGTATACGGATCAAATGAGATCAAAATTGTTTATGGAAACTG
>JAKOOI010000168.1 GCA_022701475.1 Weeksellaceae bacterium | reverse complement strand
TGGCATCAGCAGCGAGTTCAGAAGCTTCCTTTACCGTTTCTTTTACCTTATCCCCGGCATTTTCAACGGCTTTCTGCACCTGATCTCCCAGGTTTCCGGCTACTGATTTTTTATTCTTATTCTCGTTATTATTATCTAACTTTGCCATTATTATGAGCGACTCTATAATTTTAGGAATTGAATCGTCCTGCGACGATACCTCGGCTGCGATCATCAGGGGAAATACCATTCTTTCAAATATCGCTGCCAACCAGGCCATTCATAAAGAATACGGAGGGGTTGTCCCTGAGCTTGCCTCACGTGCCCATCAGCAGAATATTATTCCCGTGGTTGAAAAATCATTAACCAAAGCAAATATACAACAAAATGCAATTTCTGCCATAGGATTTACGCGTGGTCCCGGACTCCTCGGATCGCTTCTGGTAGGAACTTCCTTTGCCAAGTCCCTGGCAATGAGCCTTGATGTTCCTCTGATTGAAGTCAATCACCTGCAGGCCCATATTTTAGCGCATTTCATTGAAGATGCAAATCCTATGCCGCCCAAATTCCCGTTTTTGTGCCTTACGGTAAGCGGCGGACACACCATGATTGTGATGGTAAAAGACTATTTCGATATGGAAATCATAGGAAAAACCACCGATGATGCCGCCGGGGAAGCTTTTGATAAAATCGGGAAAATATTCGATCTGGATTATCCCGCAGGCCCGATTATCGACAAGCTGGCCAAGGAAGGAAATCCGGATGCCTTTACGTTCAATAAACCGAGACTGGAGCATTATGACTATTCCTTCAGCGGGATCAAGACTTCCGTCCTGTATTTTATCCAGAAGGAAGTCCGGAAAGATCCTGATTTTATTAGAAACAACCTTGAAGACCTGTGTGCTTCCGTTCAGAAATGCATCATTGAAATCCTGATGAACAAGCTGGAAAAAGCGGCTAAAGACACCGGAATAAGCGAAGTGGCCATTGCCGGCGGGGTTTCTGCCAATTCGGCATTACGGAAAGCGATGCAGGACAACCATGAAAAGCTCGGCTGGAACATCTACATCCCGAAATTCGAGTATACTACCGATAATGCAGCCATGATAGCCATGGTGGCCCAACTGAAATTTGAGAGAGGCGAATTTACCGATTTAAGAACAACGGCAACCGCGAAATACGATTTATGAAAATACTGTTGGAAGAAAAAGTACTGGGAACCCATTCCAGGAAAAACTCAAAATACTACTGGGTATTGGAAACCATCACGGGAAAAACTGAAGGTACAGAAACATCCGGAGACGAAGATTATCTGATGATCAGTTCAGATACCGGGTATGTTCAGAATATCAAGGAAGAAATCGTAGAGAAGATCAATTCAGAACATGTATTCAGTTTCGCCTACACGCCCAAAGAAGGAGATTATTTATCCATTAAAAATAATTTACGCAAAAACGAATACCTGAATTTGATTTTCATGAATAATAAATGGATTGAGGAAATCTATGCCTGTTCATACAGGGACTGCGAAGGTGATGTGTATACCACCATAAAAACCGGCGTTGCATTTCTGAGCGAGAATGAAATTACATTTTAAGAATAATAAACTTTTTCTATGAAACTTTTTTACGGGGAGATCGATGGAGATTACGTATGGATCAACGATGAGGAGCAACAGCACATCATAAAAGTTCTTCGCATGAAAGACGGTGAAGAAATCCATGTTACAGACGGAAAGGGAAACTTAGCTTCCGGAATCCTGATGATTGAGGGTAAAAAGGCAAATATCAAAATAACTGAAATCAAAAACAGCCTTCCCGGCTTTAGTCCCAGGCTTCATATCGCCATTGCCCCTACCAAAAACATCGACCGGATTGAGTTTTTTGTTGAAAAGGCAGTGGAAATGGGCATTTCGGAAATCACTCTCCTGCAGACCGAAAAAACCGAACGCAAAAATATCAATACCGATAAGCTCCGGAAACAGGCTGTCTCCGCTTCCAAGCAGAGCCTCAGATTCCATTTCCCTGTGATTCATGACCTGGTAAAAATCCAGGATTTCCTTAAAAATACGGATCCGGAAACCACTTTTGTCGCGCATTGCCATGAAAACCTGGAAAGAACGGAACTGAACCAGATAAAGACATACGAAAGCCTGACTTTCCTGATCGGGCCGGAGGGGGATTTCTCCGAAAAAGAAATTGCGATGCTGGGAGAAAAAGGAATTATTGCCGTGTCGCTGGGCAACCAGAGGCTGAGGACGGAAACGGCAGGGATTTTTGTGGCTGCCTGGAATTATACGAAGATGATTCTATGAGGGAAAATTAACAGAAAACCTGTTACGGATTACCATTTTCCATGGCCTGACGATGCGTCAGGACCAGCTTTTTACCTTTCCATTCATAGACCTCATTGTACTCATCCGATGGTCCTATGTGGTAACTTGAGCGGATCAGTTGATGCAATGCATCAATTTCCGGATTGAAGATTTCATCAAGTTCTTCAGTATGAATATATCTTTTATCCTGATGGCCATACAGCCAGAAGCTTGATTTTGAAAAATAGTTCCCCTTCACATTCACTATTTCCAGATCATTATACCCATCGAAATTCACATCTTTATCCACGCTGAAAAAGGCCTCCTCTTCACTCAGGAGAGACACAGTATCAAAGTTCACTTTCTGGTGCAGCTTTCCCCGGCAATAGATGTCCACCGAAGCCAGATCTGTCTTACCGTCCGGAAACCTTATTCCTTTGAGCCTGTAGACATATCCGTTACCTTCCAGCGATTTTACAAAAGGAGATAAAGCGGTATCTTCAGGACCGGCCGCGGAAAATAAACCGGCACGCAATGAATC
>JAKOOI010000125.1 GCA_022701475.1 Weeksellaceae bacterium | reverse complement strand
TATCCACCGGATCAATCAGCTTTGTAAATATCGGGCCGTTGTCTATTATTTCCCCTTTCTCATCAATTCTGTCAAGGGCATATTTGATAACATTACTGCCGGTTTTTTCAACCGTTGCGGATTCAGCATAAAACTGTTCCACGAAATTTTCGCTGATGACGTCATCATCCCCTAAAATGTGGAACCATTCTTCGGTAACATTCTCCAGGATCCTTTCCCACTGCAGGGCCAGGTTGCTGCCGCCCAGGTTTTCAGGATAGCTGAAATATCGGAAAGGGGTATGCTGCAGGACTTCCCTGATAAGCGGTTCCGGATCATGCGGGCTCGCATCGTTCCCGATGTATAGGGTAAACTTTTTATCAGACTGGTTTTCCAGCGACAGAAGCGTTTCTCTGAGGAAGGTGATTTTATAATACGGGATAATGATGGCAAGTCGGTTCATGGGAGTTGAAAAGTATAATAAAATGGAGATAAACAGTTTTTCAGGACCGGTTATATTTTCAGAAAGCTGAAAATCTTATCGGCTATCCTGTATCTTTTGCTATTCAGGATTTTTTCCAGGTGTTTGATTCTTAACTGTAATCTCATATTGTCATGTAATACATCGACAAAATTACTCAGATTTCTCATATAAAGTTCCTGATGCTTTGAATAAATATAATTCTTCACTTCCGAATCATTGGTATACATTGCCTCAGTATTTTTTGAAACTTTCTTGATGCGGTAGAAAAAACCTTTATAATCAAGACGTTTTACCCCAATGGCTTTTCTTAAAGAGATCATTCTTATCCAGAATTCCCAGTCTTCGTACCCTTTTTTCATGCTTTCGTCAAAACCGCCTGCTGCTTCCCAATCTTTTTTCCTGAAAAAAGCGGTACAGAATATCTGGTTCTCCAGCAGGATCCTGCTTCTGTCAAAGCTATACTGTGTTATTTCTTCATTCTTTTCACCAAAATAATCTGCCTTGCAATAGATGATATCTTCTTTATCGAATTCTTTTGAAGCGAATTCCAGATATCTGTTTCCGATTTTGTCATCCCCATCCAGCGGCAGAATCCATTCTCCGGCGGCTTTTTCTATTGCTGTATTTCTTGCAGCAGAAACCCCTCCATTTATTTTCCGGATATAGGTAAATCTTTTATCTGCTTCGAGCCATTTTACCACTGTATCATCTGTTTCATCCGTGGAACCGTCATTCACAATGATGCATTCCCAATTGTTATATGTTTGATCCATTACAGACTGAAGGCATTCATCAAGATAAGGAGCCTGGTTAAAGCACGGAACAATAATGGAGATCATATTTTGCATAGTATGTTGTATTGTTGAAGGGTTTGACAGACAGGATATGTTATCTTTTAAATTCCAGAATAAGGTAAAGTACTTACTATTTAACGCAGACTCATCTTGTTGATATAATAAATTTTTTTCAGCATCTTCAAAAGAGGCATCATTTCAAATTTTCCAGAATAGGCAAATATGATTCTGAAGCTTGCTTTCTGCCGGTTCATATGACAGTAGGTGAGATAATCGTTCATTACTTCTTTTATAAAGTCATGGGGAAATCTCTTGGCGTATTTCAAAATGAGGTTTTTCCGGAAAACATTATAAGCATCCTTTTTTTCAACATCCATTTTTTCAGAACCTGAGATGCTGGATGAAGAGATCCTGACCTGAACGGTAGCACTGCGGTTATAGAATATTTTTCCAAAACCTGAAAAAGTAAGAAGAGCGAGGTCATCGCTTCCCCAGGCAAGAGGCAGTTTATCGAATCCGTACCGTCTGTACATCTCTGTCCGGAATATATTTTCTGAAAGGCTGCTTTTTACAAGATCACGGTATTTTTTTATGATAAAATCCACTGCATCCAAGCTTTCGGTGGCATAGTCGAATTTTTGAAGCGATGTATTATCCTCATCAATCCATTCATGTACAAATTTTACAGCTTTTTCTTTTTTTTTGTTCATTTCGGGAATTGAACGGTAAAACGCTTCTACGAAGTTTTCCGGAATCAGATCATCATCCCCTAAAATCTGGAACCATTCCTCCTTTACATTCTCCAGGATTCTTTCCCATTGCAGCGCAAGGTTTTTGCCTCCCAGGTTTTCCTTATATTTAAAATAACGGTAATTTTTTTTTTCAAAGTACCTTTCAATAACGGGAACGGGATTGTCCGGGCTTGCATCATTCCCTATATAAAGAACAAAATCCTTATTGCTCTGCAGGGCGACAGACCTGATCGTCTGTTCAAAAAAATCAATCTTATAGTAGGGGATAACAATAGCGAGTCTGATCATGGGAAAATTTTGTATCGGAAAGCAATCAGTTTTTTAAGCAGCGGGTATTTCTGCTTTATATAATATTTTGCATGGTTGCGGCTGATGTGGAACAGGAGTTTGCCATATAAAAGATTGGTGATGATGTACCTTTCGTCTACATTCTGGGTGGAATTGATATTGGAAGTCTGCTCAGCATGATAGCGGAACCTGATCAGCTTTTTTCCTATAATGCCGATGTCATATTTTATCAGCACCCTTAGCCAGTATTCATAATCGAGAATCTGTTTCAGCTGACTGTTGAATGGCCCTATCCTGTTGATGAGATCTCTGGTAAAAAGGCTTACACAGGGTTCGCCGATGATATTGTCCACTGAATACCTGTTAAAGTTGAAATCTTTCAGGTTTTTCCTGGATAAGATAAAAAAGCCGTCCACTTTAATTCCTGCTTTCTCCTGCAGGTCATGGAAATTATCATACCATTCGCCCTGGGTGACCTTATTGGATTCCGCATCTATAATATGCCTTTTGCAGACTACAATATCCAGTTTGTAATCCGTCAGGTATTTCAGCATTTCTTCAATGCACATGGCTTCCATGACGTCATCCTGGAAAAGGATCTTAATATAATCACCCTTGGCTTTCCCGATAGCATGGTTCCAGTTGGCCCCTATTCCCGAAGGGAGATGGGAGTGGATATGCACCGGAAAGTCCACCTCGGATCTGAATTGGTTACAGATCGCTACAGTCCCGTCTTTGGACTGGTCGTCTGAAATAATGACTTCAATATTCTTATAGGTCTGGCTCCTTACAGAATCCAGTGTTTCCTGTAAATATTTTTCACCGTTATACGTGGGAATGCAGATGGAGACAAGTGGATGATTCATTATTTTATCAGGTGTTTTATTTTTCTGATGATAATAACAAATAATTTTTTAAAGGATAAATTATAAGCAACTGTTTCAGGGGATACAGGGACCGGATGATCCTGAAAACTTAATAGGGTTGTCATCAGAAGGTTATATTGATCGGTAAGCGTCTGTTTAATTTCTTTTTTACCGGAAAATTGAGAAATTAAAAGCTTAACAGTAAACATGGTATTGATAATCTGATAAGTTCTGCTCTGACTGCTCCATATGCCGTTTCCTATCCTGTAAACAGCCATTTCTTCAGGAAGATATTTTATCAGGCCGTACTGGGCATTAAGCATATGCAATGGATAATCGCCTATAGGAGAAGTATTGATCCAATCAGGAAATTTGCTGAAGTTCTTCCTAAATACCACAGATGGAGTATGAATAAAGTTACCTTTGGCCAGATATTTCAGATCATACGTCTCTTCCTGTTCTGGACTAGTAAGAACATTATCCGTTTGTTGACCGGATATATCAACTTCTTTTACCTTGTGGAAAACCATACTGTAATCAGGATTACTCTCAAGAAAATCAACCTGCTTCTGTAATTTCAACGGGTCTGTCCAGTAATCATCACCTTCACAGGCAGCAATATATTTACCTCTTGCCTGGCAGAACGTCCATGTGAAATTAGGAATGGCTCCTTTGTTTTTCTCATGCTTTATATACTTTATCCAGGAACCATTGGGGTGGGTTTCTATGATATTCTGTACGATTTCTGCAGTATTGTCCTGAGAGCAATCATCGGCAACAATCAGTTCTACTTCAAAATTACATTGCTGGAACAAAACGCCCAGAACAGCTTCTTTAATGAATTTTTCCTGTCCGTAAGTAGGCATTCCTACGCTGACCAAAATTTTCTTCTCCATTTTATTTACTCTTCAAAAGGTTGGATCTGTAATGAGATAAAAATTTTCTTTCCGTTTTCAGGATCAATAAAGTAAGCATTTTTAAAATCTTTATGGCTAAGCG
>JAKOOI010000118.1 GCA_022701475.1 Weeksellaceae bacterium | reverse complement strand
TTCCTTTATTCAGGTAAGACAGTTCCCGCAGACGGCTTGCCAGGGTATCATAGTTATATACCAGTTCCGTAAAGATGGTATCATCCGGCTGGAAGAACTGCTTGGTTCCTCTCTTGTCGCTGTGCCCGATTTCTTCCACCTCAGTCTGGGCTTTTCCTTTGGAATATACCTGCTGGTACACGTTTCCGTCTCTGTAAACGGTAGTGATCATTTCATTGGAAAGGGCGTTCACACACGATACCCCCACTCCGTGAAGACCTCCGGAAACTTTATAGGAATCTTTATCGAACTTACCTCCGGCCCCGATCTTCGTCATTACCACCTCAAGTGCGGATTTCTGCTCTTTTTCGTGGAAGTCTACCGGGATCCCTCTACCGTTATCGCTTACTTCAACTCCGTTTCCTTCTTTGATGTTTACGGTAATGGTATCGCAGTAGCCTGCCAAAGCCTCGTCAATAGAGTTATCCACTACTTCATAAACCAGGTGGTGAAGACCTCGTACGCCTACGTCACCAATGTACATTGAAGGACGCATACGAACGTGCTCCATTCCTTCCAATGCCTGAATACTACTTGCTGTATATTGTTTCTGACTCATATCTATGGGTTGTTCTTTTTTATTTTAAACGTATTTTTAATTAAATATCGGGAATCAGACTGATTTCCTTTTTTCCTCATATTTACCCGGACTTCCATTTTATCAGGATAGAGTGAAAATTCAAGGCTTTTAAGCTCGTCTTTTTTCACTTCGATTTCACCGGTCTGGTTTTTGCCTTTCAGCATATCGAAATATTCCCCTGAAAACCTGAAATCAGAAGAAAGGCTGTTGTCATAAGGTGTTACCCTGAATACCAGGATATAGGTTTTCTTTTCGAAATCGTAGGTGAGCTGCTGTTCTATTTTATTGATATAAAATGCTACTCCCGAATGATCATTCTTCTTTCCGGCATAAAAGAAGGCATCGGGAAGCTGAAGCTGCACATCTTTCTGTGTTATTTCAAGATCGCCTCTGGGCAGCAGGTATTCATTGGTCATCTCCTGGACGCCGCCGATAGCCAGCGAACGGTAGAATGTATCAATATTCTTTCTGGTCTTCTCTTCGTCCGGGGTTTCAATATAGGTTTTATACAGCGGAATGGTACATTCGGTACCGCCGGTTTTCGTATTGATCTCTTTGCAGAGCCTTGTCAGGAGCCCCGGCTGGAATTCATCCACCTTTTCATTGAGGCTGATCTTATTGGCCTTTCCCACTTCCCGTACCAGCTGTACATATTTTGACACCTTTGAATCATATGGCAAATCCATCATATTGAGAAAATGGGCCAATACCTGTTCGTTGGTCATATTGAGCCTGATGAACATATACATGAAGTTGGCAGCATTGAACCGGGGATCATAGTTATCAAAATCCACCATTCCCGGACGTGCTTTCCAGGTATTGTTGTTCAGGACAGGAACCGTGGCAATAGGTTTGCCCATCATTGTGCTGTTCATTTTCGGCACGATTACAAATCCGGTATTCAGGAAATCATAGGTCCGGTTCTGAAAAAAGATCAGTGCCAGGGAATTGAAGCTGCTGTTGTCACCTGCCGAACGCTGGTGGTCCTGATAGAAAATCTCTCCGGAAATCCGTCTGGCTTCATCCACAAAAAAACTGTATTCTGACGGAAGATGAACCGGTTGTCCTTCCTCCATATAAATACGGTGAAGTCCGTTTCTGAACTGAGCAGAAAAACAGGAAAAAGCAAGCAGAAAAAGCGCTGTCGCACGCTTTCTGTTCAACCATTTTATCACCGGACTTTCAAACACTTTATTACAATAAAAATTCTTACAAATATCGTGATTTTTTACGAGATATGAAAGTTAAAATATGTCAAAAAACGCCTGATTTTTCAATGAAATCCGGTGGCTGGTTTCTTTTGTAAAAATACCAAAGGTAAAACCTATTTCCCGGGGAAACCCTGTTGTAAATCATACCCGCTTCCGTAATTTATGCTTACATTTAGTTGCTTAAAATTAATTATATGGATGATTTTCTTGCTGCCCGTTCGCAGATGGCCATGTCGCTCGGGTTCCATATCATTTTTTCGTGTGTGGGAATGGTGATGCCGTTCCTGATGGCTTTTGCCCATTGGAAATACCTGAAGACGGATAATGAAGTGTATAAAGGCCTCACCAAGGCATGGAGCAAAGGCGTGGCAATTCTTTTTGCCACCGGAGCCGTTTCCGGCACCATGCTGTCGTTTGAGCTCGGCCTGCTCTGGCCGCAGTTCATGAAACATGCAGGCCCTATTTTCGGGATGCCTTTTTCCCTGGAAGGAACGGCTTTCTTCATCGAAGCCATTGCCATTGGTTTCTTCCTCTATGGCTGGGACCGCTTCAACCGCTGGTTCCACTGGTTCTGCGGATTCCTGGTGGGTGTAAGCGGACTGGCCTCCGGGATTCTCGTCGTTGCAGCCAATGCCTGGATGAATTCCCCTGCCGGATTCGATTATATCAACGGAGAATACATGAACATCGACCCGATCAAAGCCATGTTCAATGACGCCTGGTTTTCACAGGCCCTGCACATGACGGTAGCCGCATTCTGTGCTACCGGGTTTGCCGTTGCCGGCGTACACGCTTACCTGATCATGAAGAAAAAAAATGTGGAATTCCATACCAAAGCTTTTAAGATTGCGGCAGGATTTGCCATGATCGGGGCTTTCGGAGCTCCTCTGACCGGTGATACGGCAGCCAAATCCGTGGCAAAGCGGCAACCGGTTAAGCTGGCAGCGATGGAAGCCCATTTCAATACGGAAAAAGGGGCTGCTTTCGTGATCGGCGGTATTCCCAACGAAGAAAAAGAAGAAATAAAATATGCCGTAAAGATCCCGAAAGTACTGAGCTTCCTGGTTTCCGGCGACTTCAATTCCGAAGTAAAAGGACTGAAGGATTTCCCCAGGGATGAATGGCCGCCGGTAGCGGTGGTCCACTACGCTTTCCAGATCATGATTTTCTTCGGCGTGATCATGATCATCATCGGAAGCCTGTACCTGTTTGCCGTTTTTTTCAGGAAGGAATGGCTCACCCGCAGCTGGTTCCTGAAAACATTCCTGATCGCAACGCCTTTCGGGTATATTGCGCTGGAAGCAGGCTGGACGGTAACGGAAGTCGGCAGGCAGCCCTGGATCATTTACGGGATCATGCGTACCGTAGATGCCGTAACCCCGATGCCGGGCATACAGTATTCTTTTTACTTCTTCACGGCCGTTTTCGCTTCACTGTCTCTTCTGATGGCTTTCCTGCTGAGCCGGCAGATCAAAATGGTACCGAAATTATACGACCCCACCGATCCCCAGTTTAACCCTAAAACCAAGAAATCATGATGTATGTCGTAATAGGCTTTCTTTGGCTGTCCATCTGCCTGTATGTTATTCTGGGCGGTGCCGACTTCGGTGCCGGCATCGTGGAACTGATGACCCGCAAAAAAAACCGCCCTAAAACACAGGTGATCATGTATGAATCGATAGCACCGGTATGGGAGGCCAACCACATGTGGCTGATTATTGCGGTGGTGATCCTGTTTGTCGGGTTTCCTGAAGTATACACTACCCTTTCCACCTACCTTCATATCCCGCTGGTACTGATGCTGATCGGGATTATCGCCCGGGGCACCTCGTTCACCTTCCGGCATTATGATGCCGTGAAAGACCAATGGCAGAAAGTATACACCCAGATTTTTTATTTCTCCAGTCTGCTGACCCCTTTTTTCTTGGGGCTGATAGCAGCTGCCACCATTTCCCGGTCCATTCATCCGGAAGCGGATAATTTCCCGGATCTCTATATTTTCAGCTGGCTGACGGGGTTCGGCGTTTCGGTAGGTTTTTTCACAACTGCCCTCTGCGCCTATCTCGCCTCCATTTTTGCCCTGCGTGAAACGGCAGACCGTATGGAACTGAAGCTGATGATCCGGAAATCCAAGCAGACCATGGTTTTCGTCGTGATTACCGGTCTCCTGGTCTTTTTTACGGCTTATATTTCGGATATTCCTTTGGTGATGTGGGTGTTTTCAAAGCCGCTGGGTATTATGGCGACCACTTTTGCCACCATCTGCCTGTTGCTGATCCTCAGGGCGATGCACACCGGGAAACTGCTTGCCGTACGTGCCCTTGCCGGTTTCCAGATCATCATGATCCTGGTAGCGGCAACCTATCAGCATAACCCCGATATTATCCTGTTTGGTAACGGGCAGCAGCTTTCCCTGCTGGAACATGTAGCGGCTCCGAAAACGATTACCGCCCTCGGATGGGCACTGATCCTAGGTTCCGTATTTATCCTGCCGTTCCTGTTTTACCTGATGGTTTCCTTCAGCAAACGGCGGCGACAGCTGACCGATACGGCAAAACCGGAAACGCCGGTGAAATAAACAGTCCCCTTCAAATAAAAACCCCTCTGCGATTTAATTGCGGAGGGGTTTATTTTTGTTTAGCATTCTTTATTCAAGCCTGATATAATTGCCTTCTAAAAGTTCAATATTATATTTTAATTTAAATAAAACTTTTTTTTCAGATTTACTGGATTGAGGAATTTTTCTTTTTGTATATCCTTTTGAATTAACACTTTCAAAACAAGCTAATGCAAATCTGAATTCAAAATTTTCCAGGAAATCCCTGTAGTATCTAAACGTATTTTCCAATTGCTTATAAACTTTCTTCTTATGGGTGCTTAGATTATCATTTGTAGCCTTTACTTCTATAAAATGAATAGTTTCTTTATTAAACAAAACGAAATCGCATTGACCTCCCTTAACACTTAGCATAATACATTCGTCATTCTGAATGAAATAATAACTTCCTGAACGTTCATTTTGTATATTGACATGAAAGCTTTCATCAGCATTTACGAAAGTTCCTTTTTTAAGCACCGGATCATCGTAAATAAATATATGCTTATCTAGAACCTCTTGTGAACATGTGAGTTTATCCGGAAAATCAGTTAAAAAGGAATCGATCATAAAGACAATATTTTATCAAACTCATCTGCAAATTCGTCTGAAACCTGATCAATCATATTAGACTTTAGCTGGCCTAATTTATGATTCATTATTTTGTATGACTTTCCGTTTCTCAGTTCGTAAGCATTAAAATTTTCAGGATTAATCCAAGATGATTTGTTAATGATCTTATTCACTTCCTTTGGCTTTTC
>JAKOOI010000084.1 GCA_022701475.1 Weeksellaceae bacterium | reverse complement strand
GTATTCTCCGATCTCCAAACTCTCGGGCGGTGAAAAGAGAAGACTGCACCTGATGTACATCCTCTACCAGAACCCGAATTTCCTGATTTTTGATGAACCTACCAATGACCTTGACCTTCCTACCCTTACCGTGCTGGAGAATTTCCTGCAGCAGTTCCAGGGATCGCTTATCATCGTTTCCCACGACCGTTATTTCATGGACCGGATCGTAGACCATATCCTCGCGTTTGAAGGCGAAGGAAAAATCCGTAATTTCGTTGGCAGCTTTTCTGAGTACAGGGAAACCAGAAGCAAAGAAGATCATTCAGAAAAACCTTCAGCGCAAAAAACAGAACCCGTAAAAGACACTGTGGCGGCCGTAAACATTCCACCGTCTTCTGCAAAAAAGAAAAAGCTTTCCTTCAAAGAACAGAAAGAGCTGGAAACCATTGAAAAGGAAATGCCGGAACTGGAAGAACGGAGAGCAGCCATCCTGGAAGACCTGAACAATGAAGCGGATTATGAAAAGATAGCAAAGCTTTCCGCAGACCTGGAATCGGTTTCGGAAAAACTGGAAAACCACGAAATGCGCTGGCTGGAACTTCAGGAGATGCTGGGAGAGAATTAAGACATTTATGAGTTGTAAGTTATGAGTTGAGTTTAATCCGGGTCTGTTCGTACAAATATTTTTCAGGCGTATGGTTTCATTAAAGCGCCTGAATTAAAATTATTCCCGCCAATTCAGGATGAGTGCTTTTTTGGCAAACATCCTTAAATCTGCGGGAATATTCATTTCAAATCCTGCAGTCCTGCAGCCCGGTACTCAAAGCTGCAACCGGTCACCTGCAACTCATTACTCATAACTCATAACTAAAAAACCTGTTGCTCAGACCAGGCTGATGACTTTCCCTTCTCTGGAGCTTTCTGCTGCAGCTTCTATGATTTTCATATTCTTAATGACTTCTTCAGCCGGTGACGGCAGCACATACCCGAATACCATGAATTCATAGATCTGCTGGTAATAGTTCATGTAGTTTCCGGGTTCGCTGGAGGTAAGGGTTCTCTCGGCTTGCTGCTGATCGTTCAGGATATTCAGGATTCCGTCCGGCTCTTTCAGAGGCCGTGTCCACTCCAGTCCATATTCCGGAAGGGCTCCTGCCGCCAGCTCATTCTCCTGATTGTCGGATCTTTCCTGCAGAAAGCTTCCCTGATCTCCATGCACCGTATAGGCGTAATGGGCTTCCCTGGAAAATACGGAGGACTTCAGGCGTACCCTCAGCGTATTGCCATAATACAGGATGATTTCAAAATAATCGTTGGCAAAACCTTCCCCTTTCATAGAAAAGACGTCGGCAAAAAGCTTTTCCGGATACCCGAAATACTGCACTGCCTGATCCACCAGATGGGATCCCAGGTCATGAAGCGATCCTGAACCTGCAGCCTGCGGATCTTCTTTATGCGCCTTGCCGCTTGCTTCGGTACGGAACCTGTCGAAACGGATTTCCGCTTCCCTGATGTTTCCCAGCTTTCCTTCACTGATGATCTTCTGTACCTGCAGGTAATCACGGTCGAACCTGCGGTTCTGGTAAACGCTCAGGAATACGCCTTTCTCTTCTGCCAGCCTTACCAGCTCCTCTGCTTCGGCTACATTTACGGTAAACGGCTTTTCTACAATAACATTTTTTCCGGCTTCCAGTGCCATTCTGGTATACCCGTAATGGGTCTGAACCGGCGTATTAACAATCACCAGTTCGATATCCGCATGTTCGAGCATTTCCTCCACAGACCGGTAAATGTTTGCTTCCGGATATTTTTCCCTGGAATCTTCCCTGGTTCTTTCTACGATGGCTTCCAGATAATAGCCCGGATGTTCTTTTAAAAAAGGAGCGTGAAAGACTTTTCCGCTCATTCCGAAGGCACAAAGCCCTGCTTTAATCAGTTGCATTCTTTTGATTTTTAACAAAGTTATCGATAAAACCTGCAACTTACTTACCACAAACAGGAGAAATTAAGATAACAAATGATAAAAATCAGTAATTTATTTTTATTGATTCTAAATAATAATATATTTTTGCACTTTATTTATATTACTTCTAAATAATAAACATTCAATGAAAAAACAGCTGGTTGCCCTGGGACTATTGTTCACAGCCATTTCCATGGGCGCACAAATGAAAAACACAGAATCTGATACCGTCAGGATTCAGACCATCGAAGATGTCAATCTTCATAAAACCGGAAACCCGAACAAAGCAAAACCCTTATCCACCAAGTCGAACCTTACGGTTATGGAGACCCCGCAGCCCATCGCCATTGTCACCCATGAAATCATTGAACAGCAGCAGGCCAGGCAGCTGAGCGATGTCATAAAAAACGTAAACGGCATTTATCTTACCTCAGCGCGCGGAGGTTCACAGGACAGTTTCGGAGGCCGCGGATTTACTTTTGGCAATGATAACATTTTTAAAAACGGGGCAAGGGTAAACAGCGGGGTATTTCCTGAAGTAACCAGCCTGGAAAGGGTCGAAGTTCTTAAAGGAGCAAACGCCATGCTTTACGGGAATGTAGGTCCGGGCGGGATCGTTAACCTGATTACAAAAAAGCCGAGATTTGAATTCGGCGGTATGCTGGGATTCAGTGCCGGCAGCTGGAATACATACAAACCTACTGTGGATATCTATGGACCACTCAGCAAAAACATAGCATTCAGGATGAACGGCACGTATGAATATGCAGAAAACTTCAGGGATGTGGTACAGTCTAAAAAGCATTACTTTAATCCATCCTTTGTATTCAACATCGGGGAAAACACACAGCTCATTGTTGAGGGAGACTACCTTCGTCATGAATTCACTCCTGATTTCGGTATCGGAAGTGTTGTGGACGACGCAACAGGCATTTCCAGACTGGCTACGGAAATCAGCAGAGATCAGTTTCTGGGAGCCGGATGGCAATACCAGACCAACCAGCAGGCCAGTACGGATGTTATCCTTAATCACAAATTCAGCAACAACTGGACCTTAAACGCAGTCGCTTCCTAACAGAACTATACCAAAGATTGTTTTTCCACAGAAAGAATCCAATGGGCTTATGATTCTTCCAAAAACAACCTGAACCCGAAATGGAAAAGAAGTGTAGGCCGGACGTATAATGAGCAGAATTAT
>JAKOOI010000088.1 GCA_022701475.1 Weeksellaceae bacterium | reverse complement strand
TTCCTTTCTGGGCATAGATCATCACCGCATCAATAGTAAGCGGATTGATCTTCCATTTCCACCAGTCGCCTTTCTTACGGCCGGCATGATAAGGGGAGTTTTTCTGCTTCAGCATCAGCCCTTCACTATTGATTTCCCTGGATGTCTCCCGCACCTTATTCAGCGTTTCCCATTCTTCAAAATCGATAGCCTCGGAGATTTTTATCTTTTCCGGATTTTCATTCAGCAGCAGTTCTTCCAGCATTGCCCTCCGGGAAGAGATCGGTTTTTCACGGAGATCGGTATGTTCCAGCTCCAGAAGGTCATAGGCAAAAACCTCGATCGGAATTTCGGTAAGCATCTTCTTGGTCAGGGTTTTCCGGTTCAGCCTTTTTTGCAGTTCATTGAAATTCAGGACCCGGTCATCCCGTACCGCCAGGATTTCCCCGTCTATGACAAAATTCCCCGACATTTCCAGTACGGCATCCCGGATCTCAGGAAACTGTTCGGTAATCAGCTCTTCGCCACGCGACCAGATGAAAACTTCACCGTTTCTTCTGATGATCTGTCCGCGGATGCCGTCCCATTTGTATTCTGCCAGCCATTCTTCCGGTTCTCCCAGTTCCGGAAGGTCTTTTTCGAGCGGATAGGCAAGGCAGAAAGGGTAAGGTTTTGAGTTGTCCGGGTTGATGTTTTCAGCCGAAATGAGTTCATTGAAGGAAACTTCATCCGGCATCCATTTCCCCATCAGGCTGTGGGTAAGGGTGCTGGATTCCTGTTCTGAGAACTTGGTCAGTGCATTGATCAGCGTTTTGTCGGAAACCCCGATCCTGAAACTTCCGCCCAGAAGCTTATTGAAGATCAGCCGTTCGGTATAGTCCAGCCCGTTCCATGACTGCAGGACAAATTCCTTTTTTTCCTGGTCGGTTTTGTTTTTCATGCCGATGATGTCTTCCATCCACTGGGTCAGCGTGCGTTCGATCTTTTCTTCCGGCGGCGGAAGTACAAGAGAAATGGTTTCACCCAGATCGCCTACTGAAGAATAGCTTTCCTGGAACAGCCAGAAAGGCAGCCCTGTAATCTCGAGTGCCCATTCCTTCAGATAGTTGGTGTTTACGTTTCTTTTCGGTCGTTTACCGGTAAAAAGGGCAATAAACCATACTTTGTCATCATCCGGAGCACGCTCCAGGTAATCAATGATGGCATCGATCTTGGCATTGGTCTTATTGGTGCTTTCCAGGGCATTGATCAGTTCGGCAAAATGTTTCATAACTATATCGGCATCTCATGTTCCGGCTTTCGAAATCCGGACGAATTGTTTATTTTTTATTTGGGCAGCTTGGAACCGTCTTCCACTCCCGCTTTTTTGCCATTGCGGACAACCTGGATCTTCAGGAACAGGCAAAAGGCTTCCGCAATGGCAAAAAGAGCTCCGTTCAAGCCGGGCTGCGGACCTGGTCTGTGTTTCGGGAGGATGTCTATATTAATCAGCCTCGCTGCTTTTTTCTTCCTTCTCAGCTTCCGGAACTTCATCATCGTCATCTCCATATAAAGTTTCCACCACATCGGATCGGATGCCGAGCTCATTCAGGTATTTTGAGAAAACTTCGGTCTGGCCATGGGTAACGTGCACGATATCAGCTTCCGTGGCAATAATGGCCTGCAGCAGTCCGCCCCAGTCGGCATGGTCGCTCATCGGGAATCCTGCATCTGCACTCCGCCATCTCCTGGCCCCGCGTACCTGCATCCATCCCGAACAGATGGCTGTGGCCGGATTGGGAATCTTCTTGATGACATTGCTGTCCAGCAGCGCCGGCGGAACAATGACGATATCGTCCTGTAAATGCTTTACGCTTTCCCTGAAATCCGGGACTTCGTACTCGGGCAGTGTGATTCCTACATTCTCAAAAGCTTCGTTCAGTTTTCCGATCGAGTAGTGGACATGGATTTTTCCCAGGCCTTCCACAGCTTTCATGATCCGCTGGGCTTTTCCCAATGAATACCCGATGAAAACCGAAGTTTTCTGGTTTTCCCTGTTTTTCAGCACCCAGTTCTGCATTCTTTTGTTGAGATCATCCACTTCGAGCCAGTTGTAAATCGGTAATCCGAAAGTACTTTCCGTAACGAACTCGTTGCACCGTACCAGCTCAAAAGGGGTGGAAAGCCCGTCATTCTGAACCTTATAGTCTCCAGAAACCACACTGACGTAGCCTTTGTACTCCAGCCTGATCTGGGCAGACCCTATAATGTGACCGGCAGGGTGGAAAGAGACTTTCACACCGTTCATGTTGATGACTTCGCCATATTCCACACTCTGGCATTCAATATCTTCACTGATTCTTTTATACAGGATCGGCTTGGTGAAATGATGACAGAGATACCGCTTCATTCCCCAGCGGGCATGGTCTGCATGGCCATGGGTAATAACCGCAAGGTCAACGGGCCTCCAGGGATCGATATAGAATTTTCCCTGAGGACAGTAAATGCCTTTATTGGTAAATGTAATTAATTTCAAGGTGACAGGTTTGATGTTACCATTCAAAAACCTAACCAACTGCGGCAGGATAGAGAAGAATTAAAGTTTATCGCATCTCCCTTCTGAAGCATTATTTAATAACATTCTGTTTATCAATGATTTTTAATAAATCAGAACATACGATTCACATAAATCGTCTTACATTAGGAATACATAAAGGTCAGTTTCTACCACTAAAGCGGGCTTTTGATAATTCATCACTGATATGTAATTAGTATGGAAATTTAATCAGTTAGGGATTTGTTTAGGACGATTTTTTCAATTTCGTATGGAATGTACAATCAAAGCATATAGATACCCGGAGCAGAAGTATCCTATGTAAGCAGTATATGGTGAAGCAAATTGCTTAAAGAAGAGAGCAGAGAATATAGGAGAAAAAAAGACACAGTCGAGCTTCGTTTATAGAGTAATTATGTTTCAAACATCACCTCTATTTATAAATAAACTCATGTAAAAGTAGTGCTAGGGATTGGGCTAAAGCGGTTATCATGTATCCGTTATGTTGAATCTTTTCCGATAGTACTGGCTTTGTACAGTATAAGATAGGTTTCTTAGATCATAATTAATTAAGCAGAATTCCAAAAATCAAATTTAATATGAATAATTAGGGATTGGGTATAAGAAAATTTATTTTTATAACCGTTTATCCGGTATTCCACTGCTGATTTTTGACATAGCGTCAAATTTACAGTAAGTACTTGAAATAATTTAACAGTAAGCTTTTGAATTCTAACATTGTAATTTTAAAGAGCAAAAAGCTAATTGCTATCAGCTACTTATTATTATTGATTTGTGCAGGAATGTCAGTCGATCTTCAATATTAACAGGAGGCAATTTCAGTTAAATTCATGTCTAAATAGGGATTGGATATAAAGCGTTTTATTAATCTCATTCTATTTTATAAATCATGTAATCATTCCTATATATCCTATCGTAAGAGGGGAGAGGGACCTTAGAAGAAGGTATGTCTTAAGAATATGTTCATCATTCTACTATTGAATGTACGTAATATTCCTGTCTTATTCCTTCTCCTGTTTCTCAATGGTTTCAACAACCAATACCAGTCATGCGCAGGTATGTGCAATTAGAGATTGAACAGAAAGCTATATTTTCTGCTACGCTTATCTGAAAACTTTCAACAGTAAAATACGAGGTGAAAATAAATACTTTATAAAAAGTTATAATATGGGGAATGTATTAATAGCTAGGGATTGGGCCAGAGGCGACATTTAAATATGTCAATTTTCATCTGTTGATTATAAATCCAACTAAATTGCCATTTCAGCTTAAAATATCACTATATTGTGAATTATAAACATATCTGATAAGCCCGGTAATCAAATATAAGTTTATTTTAACGGAAAATCAATCATATTCATAAAATCCGAGGTATAAATCTTGTAAAATCACAACTTTTCTTTTCAGACCGAAGTCCCTGTTCGATGTAATCTGATTACATGAATAACATAGAAAAATAAGTAGAAAAATAAAAATATCAGCGGCAGTGTACTCAGTATTTAAAATAATTTAATAATACGGTTTTGAATTTTAAAATTTTGATTTTAAATAGCTAAAAGCTGATTGCTGCCAGCTACTTAATAACCTACCTTCGCCAAAAGGTATATTGAGGTCCGTGATGACTCAGAAATGTTTTCTCACGGCTTTGGCAAAAACGGCTACCGATTCCTCCATCTCATCCCGGTTCAGGTTTCCGAAACCCAACCGCATGGCTGTAATTTCCCGGTTCTGGTACAGAAGCGTTCTCGGAATGAAAAGATCATGTCCGGAACATTTATGGCAGAG
>JAKOOI010000080.1 GCA_022701475.1 Weeksellaceae bacterium | reverse complement strand
GGGTTCCTGTTGATGATTTTTTTTGTGAAATGCATTTCCCCGTTTCCGGTGGTATCCATAATAGCCTTTTGAAAACTTACGTTATAGAGTTTACCATTAACTGAAATCCTTGTGTCTTTTGGATAACCGGCGGCCATGGTGTAGTCGAAATTTTCTGTAAGCTCTTTATTGGTGTAGCTCCTGCCGTTGGTCCCGGAGCTTTTGTAGGATATATACTGTTCCGTTCCCACCCGCAGCAGGTAAAAAGCAGCCGGCCTTCCGGAAATCGGGGCAGTGACGGTCCCGGAACTGTAAATCTTACATTTCAAAAGCGGCAGGGACTGGATCTTCTTCCATTGCGCTCTTCTTTCATTATTGCCTTCCGATACGGAACTGATGCTGCCGTAAACAATTGAGAAAAAACCGATAAAGGCAGTAATAACAAAGAGGAAGAAAACACCGAAGATGATCAGGATGATTTTCCAAGAATCCTTACCGGTAAGGGAACTGCTGCTTCCCGGATTATCTGAACCGTTATGACGGGAAGTGGCAGTATGATTGGTTTTGATATGAAAATTGAATCTGATCATGGCAATTGAAAACGGTAAAACTAATCAATAATCCTGAAAACGGCAATGGATTTTAGTCGGGAGAAGATCCTGTTGCCGGCTATTCATCCCGGAATTCACCGGATACCTGTTCCCATTGTGTATGGTTGTACTGAAAAGTAAGGATCTGAATGGTCTGGATGAGTTTTCTTTGATTGTACCCGATGGTCACTTCTACTTTCCGGTCCGCGAAATTCCGGAAGCTGAGAGCAATTGAATTGGCCGTAGCCAGGTTAACCGCTGTTTTTCCCCGATTACGAAGCACATGATAATCTTTGTTCAGGTCTTTTTCTGTATCCCATGACAGGATATAATGATAGGCTTCAGCGTTCTTACTGGTTTTTGTTTCTGCACCGGGCCTTCCTTTATAGGTTGCTTTCTGATTGATATAAAATGTCTTATAGCCATCTCCCAAACGGCTTTTTTTGGGAATGATATTCTTGTCCAGGAACCGGTTCAGGTACCTGAATGTTCCGGGATTCCAGAAGTCAGCGTCTTTATAATTCGGGTTTTCACCATAGGCCATGTCCATGCAGTCATTCAGGATGCCTTCAAGACAGATAAGATCAACTTTATTTTCTAAAAAAACAATGAGGTCTTTAGAAGGAATACAGTCCCGGACTATATTTTCAACAATTTTTCTGCTGAGTCCCGAGTAATCGATAGCCGCCGCTTCCGATGTCAGCTTTTTCAGGTAGAGCCGCTGTTCTTCATGATACCGGGTACAGTCCGGCATCCGGCTTATGGTATCATTCTCTTTTGTCTGAGACCACGTGGCTGTCGAAAAAAATAAGAAGAACAATAACGTTAATTTTGGCATGACAGGATAAAACTGCAAGTTAGGTATTATTTTAGATGAAATTAATTCCATAGAAAAATTAAAATCCCCTACATTTGTTACTATGACTATGATACACGACCGACGCGCAGAAAAATTCAGGCAGATCGTGGAGAATAAATTCCAGATCTACAATTCATTGTTTATGAGCCTTCCTTACGATAAAATGACCAATATCGGGATGCTCCTTCCTTTTCTTTATGAAGAAAGCAAAACCGGCTACGAAGCCGGGAAGACCCCGGAAGAAATCGTGGAGGAATTCTTTACCAGCCATACCGACCTTCAGACGGAAGAGCAGAAGCTCGAGCTGCTGTTCAAGATCATCCAGTACATCGAACGCCAGGTAGTGCTGTTCGACAGTATTGAAGATGCCGCCTTCCCGGGACTCCATTCCGAGAGCGATAAAGGAACCGTAACCCATCTCTATGAGCATGCGCTGCAGGACCACAAGCTGGAAAAAGTGCGGGAAAAGCTGCGGGATTTCGCCATTAAAATCGTTTTCACGGCACACCCGACCCAGTTTTATCCCAATTCGGTGCAGCGGATCCTGCATGACCTGAGGAACGCCATCACCCATGATTCCGTCACTGATATCGATATGCTCCTGCAGCAGTTAGGAAAAACCCCTTTCGTCAATAAAGAGAAGCCGACCCCGATCGACGAGGCCCTGAGCATCATTTATTATCTCCGTTACGTCTATTACGATACCATCGGCGAGCTTTTTAATAAGATAAAATCCACCTTCGGAACTGATTATTTCCAGCTGCATGAAGACATCATCCAGCTCGGGTTCTGGCCGGGCGGCGACCGCGACGGGAATCCCTTTGTGACCGCTGATGTTACCAGAAGGGTAGCGGAAGAACTGCATTCCGCCATTCTGAAAGCCTATTACAACCACCTGAAATCGGTGAGAAGGAGGCTCAGCTTCAGAGGCGTTTCCGAGGTGCTGACCAAGCTTAGCAATGAGCTGTATGCGGCTATTTTCAGAGGTGAAAAAATCACGGCAGAAGCCATCATCGGCCGGATCGATGAGGCCGAAAAGATCGTTGTGGAGCAGCACAATTCGCTGTTCGTTGAGCTGCTGGCCAATTTCAGGGACCGGGTGAAAATCTTCGGGACCCATTTTGCCACGCTGGACGTGCGCCAGGACAGCCGGATCCACCAGAAAGTTATTGATGAGGTGTTTGCCAAAGTTTCCGGAAACCCTGACGCTGATTACGAAGAAAAATTCAATTATCTGATCGGTCTGAAGGAGCAGGTACATCCGGAGGATTATGAGGATGTCGCAAAAGATACTTTGCTGACGGTTTCCCAGATTTCGGAAATCCAGGAACTGAACGGATACCGCGGAATGAACCGCTACATCATTTCCAATTCCGATGCGGTAAAGGACGTCATGAACGTGTATGCCTTCTTCAAAATATGCGGCTATCAAGAGGAAGACATCAATATGGACATCGTCCCGCTTTTCGAAACCATGGAAGGGCTGGCCAATGCCGAGAAGGTGATGAGCGAACTGTACCGGAATCCGGTCTATGCAAAGCATCTTGAACGGAGAGGGAAGCAGCAGACCATTATGCTGGGCTTTTCGGACGGAACCAAGGACGGCGGGTACCTGAAAGCCAACTGGGAAATTTATAAGGCCAAAGAAGTACTGACGAAGCTTTCCGAAGAAAACGGGATCAGAGTGGTCTTTTTCGACGGGCGGGGCGGCCCGCCGGCCAGAGGCGGCGGAAAAACCCACGACTTCTATGCTTCCCAGGGAAAAACCATTGCCAATAACAAAATAGAACTGACCATACAGGGACAGACCATCACCAGCATCTTCGGCAATAAGGAACAGGCCACATATAATTTCGAGCAGCTGCTCACGGCCGGCGTGGAAAATGATGTCTTTAAAAATTCAAAAAAAGACCTCACGGAAGAAGAACGTAAACTGATTGTTGAGCTGGCAGATATCAGCTTCAAAAAATATTCTGATCTCAAGGCCCATCCGATGTTCGTGCCGTATCTCCAGGAAATGAGTACGCTGGAATATTACGGAAAAACCAACATCGGGAGCCGTCCTTCCAAAAGAGGTGACGGAAACGAGCTGAAGTTTGAAGACCTGAGGGCCATCCCGTTCGTAGGATCGTGGGCGCAGCTGAAGCAGAACGTGCCGGGATTCTTCGGGTTCGGTTATGCCATGCAGCAGATGAAGGAAGAAGGCCGCTTCGATGAAGTAAGGGCATTGTACAAAGGCTCCGATTTCTTCAAGACCCTGGTGCTGAACTCCATGATGAGCATGAACAAATCCTATTTCCCGCTGACGTATTACATCAAGAACAATCCGAAATTCGGAGGATTCTGGAATGTGCTGTTTGATGAATACCAGCTTTCCAGGGATATTATGCTGGAACTTACGGGCTTTACCAGGCTTCAGCAGGAGGATGCCCTGTCCAGGAAATCGGTAAAAATCCGCGAAAGGATTGTCCTGCCTTTGCTGAGCATACAGCAGTATGCTTTGATGAAGATACAGAAAGGGGAAGGCAACAGAGAAGCCTACGAAAAGCTGGTAACCCGTTCGCTGTTCGGAAATATCAATGCAAGCAGGAATTCGGCTTAAAGGAGATCCTGAAAGTTATATGACATAAAAAATCCCGCAGGCCTCCTTGTAGATCTGCGGGATTTTTAAATCCAAATGCCACCATCCGGAATGCATGATATTTCCGGGTGCTTAAAATATTTTATACCGGTCTGCATTTCTGTAATTAAAAACCTGTATTCTTATATTCAATCAGAGGCACTGTATTGATTTTTTTATATCTGCTGGCTGGAAGGATTCAGTAAAAACCAAGTGTTCCGATGCTGCAGCTGTTTCGCAAAGTAAGAGGTTATTCTTTAATGAATTTCTCATAGTATACCTTATCTTTCGTCAGGATTTTAAGGTAATAGACGCCTTTGGCAAAATCATCAACCGGTATGGATTTCTGTCCCCGTATTCCGGTAATCAGCCTTCCCAGATGATCGTAAATTTCCAGTGAAATCACTTCTTTTTCCGTGGCAATGTTCAGGATGCTTTTTACCGGGTTCGGGAAGATGGCAAGCTCATTCTTTTTCACCACCTCGGATGTATTAAGGGTAGTATTGTAAAAATTTCCGAAATTCAGGATGCCGAAGCCCATCTGATCCGTGTAGGCCGGGTAA
>JAKOOI010000058.1 GCA_022701475.1 Weeksellaceae bacterium | reverse complement strand
AAAATATGAAAATCATCTGCATCGGAAGAAACTACAGCGAACATGCCAGGGAACTGGGCAATGAGATCCCGGAAAGACCGGTGATTTTTATGAAGCCCGATACGGCAGTGCTGAAAGGAAATGATTTTTACATTCCCGAATTTTCAGACGACGTGCACTACGAGCTTGAAGTGGTAGTAAAAATTTCAAAAGGCGGAAAGTACATCCGTAAGGAAACGGCGGCCAAACATTATGAAGAGATCGGCCTCGGGATCGATTTCACGGCCCGGGATCTCCAGAGCGAGCTGAAATCGAAAGGGCTGCCCTGGGAACTGGCGAAAGGGTTCGACGGCTCCGCCGTGGTAGGCAGCTTCTTTAAAAAAGAGGATTTCAATCCGGGCTCCTTATCTTTCTCACTCCTGAAAAATAAGGAAAAGGTACAGGACGGCAATACCCAGGACATGATGTTCAGCATTGATGATATCATCGCATTTGTATCGCAGTATTTCACGCTGAGGGTAGGTGACCTTATTTTCACCGGAACTCCCGAAGGTGTAGGAAAAGTTCAGGAAAATGATATCCTGGAAGCCTATCTTGAAGACCGGAAAGTTCTCGACATCCGGGTTTTATAGAAAAACGTGCGGTTTTCCGGTATAATTTCCCTATCTTTAAGAGACAAAATGAAAGGTTATGATCAATATTGTAGTACCCGTGGATTTTGGGGATAAAACAGAACTGCTTGTACAGGGAGCGGTAAAATTTGCCGGACAGGTGAACGGGAAAATCTTCCTGATCCATGTAACGCCATCGGATATCGGTTTTGCCATCGGTGATATGGGGTTCCAGTATTTCCCGGAGGTGGAAGAAAATGAAATCCGGGAAGAGCTTGTCCAGCTGAACAGGATACAGCAATCCATTCTTGCCCGGGGCGTAGAATGTGAGCATCTGCTGAAACAGGGCCTGGCTAAGGACATCATCCTGGAATATGCAAAAGACAAGCAGGCAGATTATATCGTTATGGGTTCCCACGGAAGGAGCGGGATCTATGATGTATTTGTGGGAAGCCTGACCAAAGGAATCACCAAAGACTCGGAAATCCCGGTACTCGTACTGCCGGTCCATGAGCCGTAATAACATAAAAGAGAGATCTGGAAATAAGAAGTAAAAAAGCCGGCAAGATAAACATCTGACCGGCTTTTTACTATATAACCAATTAATTAACCTTCTTTTTTGTAGATCGTAGGATCGTAATACGGGTGTTTCCCCTCTGTAGGAGAATAATAGTCTTTGTCTTTGTCACCACCCAGGGTTACGACCAATACATAACACCAGTAAGTAAACATTACACAGCAAACGATAAACAGGATCCAGTTCAGCACATTACCGAAAGTGTCAAAAAAACCGAAAGTCCATTTGAAAACTTTGCTTAAGAATAGAAAGAAAGACGTCATTATTTTCCTTTTTTAAATTAACTTTGTACAAATTTATAAAAAATGTTTAGATTACTTTCAAAAGAAAGCAATATTTTTTCAATCCCGGTTTATATTGGTTTTCTTCTGCTGATCGTAATAACTTTTAACTTTTTGAATTTCAACACATATGAGGGGATTATTGCAGGGATTACTTTTTTGGGAATTGCTTTGGGGTATTTCTGTTTCCACAGCATTGCGCTGAATTACCAGACCCATCTGCCGTTGTTCCTCTATACTTTTTTCGTCTTCGGGCTGTATCCCGGAAAGCTGGATATGGGACTTGCCGTTGCCCTCCTTACCAACTCCTTTCTGCTTTTGCTGCTGACCAGTACCAATGAAGACATCCGGAAGAAATCCTATGTGCTGGTAGGTTCCATCGTGGTCCTGAATTTTATTTTTCTTCCCACGACCTGGCCGATGGCTGTTTTCGTGATCATCCACGTCATTGCCACTTCCGAGAAGATTAGCCTGAACCTTTTCAGGTTCCTGCTGGGGATGGTACTGATTGTACTGAGTTATTTTTCGGTGATGTTTTTTATAGGTTTTACCTCCTGGAATTCAGATTATTTCCCCTTCGGCAGAATCAGGATCATTACGGATTACCAGGAACTGCTGCCGATGATCCCGGTAGCCCTGATGCTGATCTATGCCGTATACGACCATTTCAGGAATTACAATAGAAAAAGCCCGGTAAGCCGGTATAAATATACTTTTCTGCTGGTGTTTTCATTTGCCCAGCTGATTACGATTATCCTGTACATGAACACGGCATACGAATACCTGCTGCTGCTTGCATTCCCGTCCACCATTATTATCAGCAGGATGCTCAGGTTCCTGCCGAAATACTGGATGCAGGAAGTAAGCCTGTGGCTGATTATTTTCAGTTTGATCGGTTTCAAAGCCGGCAATTATTTTAATTTATTTTAAAAATTATGATTCAGATAGACGATAAATTGATCTCCGAGGAAATTTTTTCCGAAGAGTTTGTGTGTAACCTGACCAGGTGTAAAGGGGCATGTTGTGTAGAAGGAGACGTAGGCGCTCCCCTGGACAAGGAAGAGCTGGAAATTTTAGACGGTATCTTTGATAAAATCAAGCCTTATCTTACTGCGGAAGGAATCAAAGCCCTGGAAGAACAGGGAACCTGGACCACCGACCCGATGGACGGCATGTACGTGACCCCGATGGTGGAAGACCGGGAATGCGCTTATGTGACCTTCGATGAGAAAGGCATTACCAAATGCGGGATCGAAAAAGCCTATGAAGACGGAGCGGTAGACTGGCAGAAGCCGATTTCCTGCCACCTCTACCCGATCCGTATCACGGAATATTCTTCATTTACCGCATTGAACTACCATGAGTGGAGTGTCTGCAGCGATGCCTGCACCCTGGGCAGAGAGCTGCAGGTTCCGGTTTACAAGTTCCTGAAAACCCCATTGATCAGGAAGTACGGTGAGGACTTTTATGAGGTCCTGAGCGGTGCTGCCGATGAATGGAAGAAGGAGTACGGTTCATAAACAATAGGCCTGTACAGGATGTGAACCTGAAGTAGAGATCAGGGTTAAAGAAGGAAGAAGGAAGCTGGATGCCGGAAGACGCTATAATGAAGTCGGGCTAAAGCCCGACCCTATTGATTGGTGCAACTCATTTAATGTGAACCTTAAAGTCATAGCCGGGCTAAGAGACCGGAAGAAGGAAGCCGGAAATTTATTTTGGTGAAATAACGCTCAGTTATCCTATATGAAAAAGCATCATATGATCTTTTTTCAGGGTAACCCTACTTAGAAATTTTTCATTACCGCTCTGCTTTTATTTATACAAGGTATTTGAAATCAGATAAATATTTTCGAAGCCACATTAAATTACAGCATGGATGATTTCCCGGGGCATTGCCGGTTCAGACCGGAATGAGATCCAAAACGTTATTTTCCGGCTGCTTCCCGGAGTGGATCTGAACGGATCTTCTCAGGCACAATACTGCCGATATATAAAAACCGTCCCGCAGCTACTGCGGGACGATTGTTGTAAAGTGTATAATTGAAAAATGTAGCTTATTTTATTGGGAAGTACCTGTTTTTACAACAGCAGCTTCCGCTTTTTCAGG
>JAKOOI010000052.1 GCA_022701475.1 Weeksellaceae bacterium | reverse complement strand
TACTTTTACCTGGCTGGGCGGTCTGGTGCTTTTCGCAGGATTATTTGCAGGCACCATGGTTACTTCTGTTTTCAATGTCTTCTGGATGTTTGTCTTTAAGGAAAACCTGCAGTACCGTGACTGGTTTTTCATGCTTGCCAATGCTTCCGGGTTTCTTGCGGCCATTGCCTTTTTTGATTTTTTTATCGTGAGACGGACGACCGGCAGGAAGCTTAATTTTAATTTTTCCCTTACCGACGTTCCTACCTGGCTGCTGATTTTCCCTATGATGGCCGGAATGATGTTCATCGCTGAATTCATCACGTCACAGATTCCTACCACAGGCCCTTTTTTCGGAAAATATTATGAATTTTTCACCCGGCTGATGGAGAACCTGACCGATGATCCGGCAGTTATGATCATCACCGCCGTAATCTGCGCTCCCATATTCGAAGAAATTATTTTCCGCGGCATTATCCAGAAAGGGATGATCAATGCGGGAGTCCGTCCATGGAAAGCCATTGCTATGGCCTCCGTGATCTTCGGCCTGGTGCATGGAAACCCATGGCAGTTCGTAGGTGCCGTCCTGCTGGGCGGTGTACTCGGGACAGTATACTACAGGACAAAATCCCTGTTGCTGCCTATGCTGCTTCACGGGTTTAACAATTTATGCTCTACGCTTCTGATGACCTATACTCAAAAGGAAAGCTTTGCAGCAGCATTCCATATTCCGGACTGGGTACTTCTGGCCGCCGGAATTATACTTTTCGCCCTGTTTTATTACTTATTTACAAAGAAATACAAAGCTGACAGTTCCGGATCCTGATGGCGCAGCTGTACCTGCAATATAACCTGGTCCGTATGAAACAATGAAAGCGGTACGGATTATGGAAGTCCTATATTACAGACAAAAAAATAAAATCAATTTAAAAACAAAAACAGATATGGAATTATTGGTGGCCACCCACAACATACATAAAAAAGAAGAAATTCAGCAGATCCTGGGTGATGGATTTACCGTAAAGAGTCTTACGGATTACAACATCCACGAAGAAATCGTAGAAGACGGCGATTCTTTCAATGCCAATGCGCTGATCAAAGCGAAATACTGCTTTGAAAAAACCGGAATCCCAAGCCTGGGAGACGATAGTGGCCTTGTCGTAGAATCGCTGGACGGAAGACCCGGAATTTTTTCCGCAAGATATGCCGGTAATCATGATTTTGCCAAAAATATTGCAAAAGTACTGGAGGAAATGGAAGGCATTGAAAACCGGAAAGCCTACTTTATTACCGTCCTCTGTTACTACGATGAAAACGGAGCCCGGTATTTCGACGGCCGTGTCCATGGTAACCTGTTGACTGAAAATAAAGGGCAACAGGGATTCGGGTACGATCCTGTTTTCGTTCCGGAAGGATATGGAATAACGTTTGCCGAAATGGATCCTCAGGATAAAAACAAAATCAGCCACCGCAAGCAGGCACTGGATCTGTTCCTGGAGTTTCTGGATGAAAAAGCATAATTTTTTTTTGAAGATTACAGTACGATATAGTTACCGGTATTATATCGTACTGTAATCTTCATAAATGATGAGAAACTTTAATTAATCTGCTATTCTTATCAAAGAAAAAAACCGTAGGATATGTTACTGAAACTCCCAGTTGGAAATCTTTTGTGAAACGATTGTCGTGATCATTGAGTACGATGATTTCTTGATCTAATGAAAATTTTTTAAAAAAGGATTTTGATTCCTGTATATTCTTTTCGGAAGTAATAATAATACAGTTCCTGTTGTGATCAAAGTTTTTGCTTACCGATTGAATTATGTTTTCACAACTGCCACAGCGGGTAGAAACGTAAATAATGACGGTTTCTTTATTCTTTTGAATATCATGATCAGAAAAAGGTTGGCTGTTGTCTATTTCAGTGTAAGTGAAGACAGGAATATTTTCAGTATATCTGAAAAATGTATTGTAAAATATAAAACCTGTCAAAAATAAAGCTGTTACAATAAAGATGATATTGATATATTTAATCATTATTTTTTATCCTTATTTTTGAGACAACATTTTTTAATTCCTTACTGAATACAAGATTACCTTTTTTATTGTTTCTCTGAATTCTGTAATGATCCATTATAAGATCTGCGTGTATTTCAGCTATAGTGATTGTATTGTTTTCGACGTGATAGAGTATAGTTGCCTCGTCTTTGACAAGATCATACGTTGTTTCTGAATCTGTATCTTTAATCATATTACTGTAGGTCTGGCTTACATTATAAGTAGGAGCAACAGAATTTTTATAAATGGCTTTTGGCAAAAGTGTCCTCTTATCTAAAATAATCACTGCTTTAAGATTGGTGCTTTTAGAATAACAGGTAATCTGTAGTACGTCATCTACTTCTCTCATCTTGTATTTATAATCTTTAAAGTAATTCAGATAATTAAAATCAGGAAAATGATAGAGATGATGAAGTGTATTATCTGAAAGTTCAGGATTAAATTCGAAAATTTTTACATCCTTATAAAATGATTGCCGCGTATTTTTCCGGTATTTCTTTTTTTTCAGCTCTTCAAATGTAAAGTGAGAAGAGGTAAAGTCAGATACGGTTTCATGATCTGCCGTAAGAGAAAGTTCTGCTGTATAAACTCCGGAATCGGTAAAATATTTTTTATATTGTTTTTTTGATTCTTTTATTGTATTAATAATTTTTTCATTGGAAAAAGATTTTATGAAAACCGTATCGATAAGCAGTTCTTTATCTTGAGCAACCGCCTTTGAAAAAAAGATGAAAAAAATAATAAGTAAGATGTTCTTTACCATTTTTCATTTATTTATATATATATAAATTCTCTGCCCGTAAAGGGCAGAGAAATACGTCTTAAGGAAACCAGGTCCATGATGCTTCTCCGTTTGATAAATCGCCATCCCCACAAGCTGCATTACAGTGCTCTACAATTCCTAAAAATTTCCAGCAATGGCATTGTTGAGCCCTTCTGTCTGTTTCTTCAGCTTTTAAAAATTGTACTGACATCAGCAATACTCCAAAAGATAAAAGAAGCGTTGTCTTTTTTTCAAGAATTTTTTTCATTTAATGTACTTTTTTACTGATCCTACTTTCAGATTTAATGTCGCTGTTTCAGTTTTCCGACCACTATATCTTTATAGTTTTACAAATGTATTGGTGAATCTCTACATACCCAGTACAAAAATGTATCTTTTTCCTGACAATTATTTACCAATTAAATATTGACATTGAAATAAATATTATTTTTGTCATAAAACCAAATACGATGAATTTAGGAAATACACTCAGGAAATTAAGAATTAGCTCAGGTACGACACAACAGGAGATATCGGATTATCTGAAAATAGATCGCCGGACTTATACTAAATGGGAAGAAGGAATTACTGAGATAAAAGGTACTTATATTCCCAAAATAGCTGCTTTTTTAAGGTGAATATTTCAGACTTATATCATGAAGAGAATCCTGCAGAAATAAAAGATGGTAACAAAGCCCTTATTATTGTAACAGATGAGGGTACCGTAGAAAAAATCTTACATTTTCTGAAAAAGAATAATCAACTGAATTCTACATTGACATTGAAAAATCATCAGAGAAAATAAATTAGCCTGTTATCTGTTTATCAATTATTAACTCAATCTGTATATGTGGTTAACGGAAGCTATTAAGTTAAAAATCTGTCGTACATTTGTATGACCATTAAATTATAGATTTGAGTACGTATTTAACGATATTAGGGTTCAATTCGGCAATCCCCACCATTAATTCTTCGCCTACCGCCCAGTTCCTGGAAATGGAAGAACGGTCTTTTCTGATCGACTGCGGGGAAGGCACGCAGGTGCAGCTGAGAAAAGCAAAGGCAAAGTTTTCGAAAATCAACCATATTTTTATTTCCCATCTTCACGGCGACCACTGTTTCGGATTGCCCGGGCTCATCGCTTCCTTCAGGCTGCTGGGACGCGAAACCCCGCTGCATGTATACGGTCCGAAAGGAATTAAAAATATGCTGGAGACCATCTTTACCATTACGGAAACCCACCGCGGGTTTGAAGTGGTATACCATGAGCTGGACAAAGATATTTCCGAAAAAATATACGAGGACAGCAGGGTGGAAGTGTACACCATTCCTCTGGATCACAGGATTTACTGCAACGGTTATTTATTTAAAGAAAAACCGAAGGACAGGCATCTCAATATGAAGGAAATTGCCAAATACAGCGAAATAGAGACCTGTGATTACCATAACATCAAGGCCGGAAAAGATGTTGTACTGAGTGACGGATACGTACTGAAGAACGAAAAGCTCACCATTGAGCCGGCACCTTCCGTTTCCTATGCCTTCTGCAGTGATACCCGCTATCTGGAAAATGTAATCCCGGTTATCAAAAATGTCGATGTGCTGTATCATGAATCCACTTTTCTTCATGATCTGAAGGAGATGGCAGACTATACCGGGCACACAACGGCTCTGGAAGCGGCTACCATCGCCCGGAAAGCAGAGGTCGGGAAGCTTATCCTGGGGCATTTTTCCAACCGATACTCGGATCTTACGGTATTTACAGACGAAGCGAGGACTGTTTTTCCCAATACTTTCTTGCCCAAAGCCCTGGAACCGGTAAAAATTTAGGAGCATGCTGAAGTTTGAAGAACTGAAGGTATTCCTGGATGAAAAAGCAGACCTGTACAACCGGCCCGATTTTATCGGGGATGACCCAATCCAGATTCCCCACCGCTTTTCACTAAGGCAGGATGTTGAGATTGCGGGCTTTTTAGCGGCTACTATTTCCTGGGGAAACAGGAAAGCCATTATCAGGTCGGCGGATAAAATGCTGGATATGATGGGCAATGCCCCTTATGATTTTATAATGAACCATTCCGGTAAAGAACTGCAGGAGATCCAGGGAAACAGTATTCATAGGACGTTTAACGGGGAAGATTTTGTATATTTCATCAGGCAGTTCCGCCGAATTTATACAGAACACGAAAGCCTGGAAGATCTTTTTCTCCTTCAGGACGAGGAATCAAACTTTATGCATTCCGCAGAACGTTTCAGGAGCCGGTTCCTGGAGCCGGACAAACACCGCAGCCATAAGCATATAAGTTCACCTTATAAAAACTCATCCACCAAAAGGATCATGATGTTTCTCCGCTGGATGGTGCGCAAAGACCGCCGTGGCGTGGATTTTGGAATCTGGGACAGGATAGACCCGAAATATCTTTCCATTCCGCTGGACGTTCATACCGGAAATATTTCCCGTAAGCTGGGACTGATTTCAAGGACCCAGAACGACTGGAAGACGGTGGAAGAGCTGGATCTTATCATCAGGAAATTCGATGATTCGGATCCTGCAAAATATGATTTTGCCCTGTTCGGGCTGGGCGTAACCAGAGAATTGCTTTAAAAAGAGAATACCATGAAGAAATATGAAGAAAAAACAGAAGTACTGGAACGGATTGCCAATGGTATTACCTGGTGGATCGGCTCTATCCCTTCCCTGATTGCGCATACCCTGTTCTTTATCATTTCCTTTCTGCTGCCGGTGCTTCACCTGGTAGAGTTTGATAAAATGCTGCTGATTCTGACTACTGTGGTATCCCTGGAAGCGATCTACCTTGCCATTTTTATTCAGATGTCAGTCAACAAAAGCCATGAAAAGATTGAAGACATCCAGGAGGATATCGAAGACATTCAGGAAGACATCGAAGAAATAAGCGAGGATATTGAGGAAATCAGTGAAGATATTGAGGAGATCAATGAGGATATTGAAGACATCCAGGAAGATATTGAAGAAATCAATGAAGAGGAAGATGATGAAGACCACAGTGAGCGGGCAAAAAACGTGATGCTGAAAAGCAATGTCAGTTCCAATAAAAATGAAATCAAAGCGTTGAAAGATATGATTGAAGAGCTCCAGAACAAGATCGAAGAGCTTAAGAAAGAATAATTCCTGCATAAGGGATACATTTTCAGTGCAGTGACTGTAAAAGGCTGGTAAAAAATACAAATTTTTATCAGCCTTTTTATTTTGCCCGGATATATTATCTGTGATTTGTATTTTTTATGAATAAATTAATTTTTTGATGTAAATAATATGTATTTGGGGTGTTTTTAATCCGGAATTTAGTACTTTTGGACAAACAACAATAAAATGTTACACTATAGATTAAAAAATTACTATCTTTTTTTAGTATTTCTTTTTGTTTCGGGATCTTTGTGGGCACAGAATACTTCCCGCACCAACGGGAAAGTGAAATTAACGGCAGCCAGTATGAAAGCCGATGCTTTTATTGACGTGAATGCCGCTTCTTATCCCGAATCTTCCTACAGCATCCAGCAGCTGGTCCAGCAGGTTCTGATCAACGGACAGTCAGGCTGCGGAGCCCCGAATGTGACGAATGTAACGGTAACTCCAAATCATGCGGTTACCAATAACGACCGGTTCTGGGGGTATTTTAACAAAGCAACCACCGCTTTCCCCTTTGCGAACGGAATTGTTCTGACTACAGGATATGCCAGACAGGCAGGGAATTCGGCCATTACGGATAACCTGGCGGGAACCATATCCAGCACCGGGGATGCCGATCTTGCGGCAGCTACCAATACCAATCTTTCCAGCCAGCGTGATGCTGTGGCACTGGAGTTTGATTTTGTTCCCAATTCCAACCAGGTGAAGTTCAATTACCTGTTTGCATCTGAAGAATATACCGGAACTTTCCCTTGCAGCTATTCCGATGCCTTTGCTCTACTGATCAGGCCGGTTGCGGGAGGTGCTTATACCAATGTAGCGGTGCTTCCGGGTACGGCAGGTCCGGTAAGTGTGACCAATATCCGTCCGGCCAATCAGTTCAACGGAACGGCATTTCCAACCAGCTGTCCGGCTACGAATGCCACGTATTTCGGCGGTTATAATACCACCAGCATTGAAACCAATTACAACGGAAGGGTACTCCCGCTGACGGCAACCGCCGATGTAACCCCGGGAGTAGCTTACCACTTCAAGATGGTACTGGCCGACTATAATGACCAGACCCTTGATTCCGC
>JAKOOI010000075.1 GCA_022701475.1 Weeksellaceae bacterium | reverse complement strand
TCATCAGTGAAAACTATGCCTTACTGTCCGGACTTTCTTCTTCTTACTGTTTCCATAAAATCATGGGTTATGCAAAAAGCAAAAAAACACGGCTGAAAATAAAAAAGGTACTCAAGTTTTACAAGTTCTTCTTACCATTGAAACGTTAATAATAAAGGCTGTCCGAATTTCTCAGACAGCCTTCTTTTTTATTAATTGCTTGAAATAATTTAATAACAGGTTTTTGAATTTTAAAATTTGATTGTAAAGCCAGCAGCAAAAAGCTAATTGCTATCAGCTCTTTAATAACCGAAGATCTCGGTAAGGTTCAGTTTCTGTACTTCCCCCAGCTTCTGCATATCGGCTTCGCTTACCTTGTCCTGGGAAGCCACCAGGCAGTAGGTATACTTCTTTCCTTTCATTTCCCTTTCGTGGAAGCTGTTGATGTCTGCAAAGCTCAGCTTGGGAGCCTGCTCGTACACCATTTTACGGACATCTTCCCGGTTGCCCAGCTTCTGTGCCCTGAGGTAGGAAAAAATAATTCCGTCCTGGGTAATCCTTTCCGCGGCAATCGATTTTTTCAGGCCGCTTTTGGCTGTTTCAAACAGCTGGCCGGATTTCGGAAGGGTGGTCAGCAGCTCGTTCATCGCCGTAGTGGATTCACCGAACTTATCGGCCTGCGTACCCACATACGCCATGATCATATCCTTATCTTCCTTCTTGCCCGGAAGCGAAAAGTAGGAATACGTGGAGTAGGCGAGCGCCTTGGATTCCCGGATGGTCTGGAATACCACGGATCCCATGCCGCCGCCGAAATAGTTGTTGAACAGATTGACCGTAGGTGTCATGTTTACGTTGTAGGGATCACTGTTGCGTACCCAGAAAACTTCTGCCTGTACCATATCATAGTGGGCAAACAATACTTTGTTGCGGTCGGTCGGAACCTGTGTGAATCCCTTGGATTTCGGCATTTCCTTCAGTGAAGCCGGAATGGTGTGGACCGGCTGTAAAGCAGCGGTAAGCTCGTTTCCGGTCTTTGGGCCGTAATACAGGACCTTGTGCCTGTAATTGAACAGCTCGTGCAGGATATTCACCAGGTCTTCCGCCTTCAGCGCATCCAGTTCGGCATCGCTCAACACATTGTTGAACGGATTCTGCGGACCGTACTGGGCGTAGCTTCTCAGTCCGCTCATAATGGTTCCTTTGTTCTGCTTGGCATTGGCTCTGGATTTTTTCAGCCTTGTTTTATACGCATCCATCGCCTGCGGGTCGGGCCTGCAGTTCCTGATCAGGTCTTCAAACAGAGCTGCCGTCTTGCTGAAGTTTTCATTCAGTCCTTCCAGGGTTACATAGGTTTCCTCATTTCCGGCATTGACGTTGAAGCTGGAAGCCAGTTTATAGAACTCCTTGCTGACGGCTTCCGGGGATTTGTCCCGGGTGCCCAGGTACTCAAGATATTCGGCAGCCAGCGGCAGCAGTTTATTGTTCCATTTCCCGGAATCAAAATAATAATACAGCCTGAACAGGGAGTTGTCCGTGTTTTTTACGGAAAGCACTTCTGCGGCACCGAGCCTGTTTCTGGCGATATCCTTATTGAAATCCAGCCATACGGGAGAAATCGGTGCTTCGGGCATCGCCTCCACTTTCTTCAGGAAAGGGGACTGGTCTTCGCGGTTCACGGAAACCGGCGTAATGGCAGGCTTGTCTACCTTCACGATGTTTTTGTCTTCGCCCTTCCTTTTGTACACCGCTACATAGGAATTGTCTTTCAGGTAGCGGGAGGCAAAATCCATGATATCCTTTCTGGTGATTTTGGAAATTTCCTCAATATACTGAAGCTGGGTGCTATGGTCTACACCGGAAGTAAATTCATCCATCAGCGATTCTGCACGCGAGCTGTACTTTTCGTATTTCTGGATGGTGTTTTTCTTTTCATTGTTGACGATCGACTGCAGCAGCTCATCGGAAAATTCGCCTTTCCGGAGTTTTTCAATTTCCTGCAGCAGCAAAGCCTTTACCTCATCCAGCGACTGCCCTTCGGTAGGATTCCCCTGCAGGAGCAGCACGGAATAATCTTTCAGCACATAGGGATAGGCATAGGCCGCCAGCAGTTTCTGCTTCTTCACCAGATCCAGGTCGATCAGCCCGGCCTGGCCGTTGGTAAGCATGCTGCCGATGAAATTCAGCAGCCTGGCATCTTTGGTTGTTGCTCCCGGAAACCGGAAACCGATGGTGATGTTCTCGGGATTCGGCCCGAAGACTTCGCGGATCACCGGAGCCGTGATGGCTGCTTCAGTCCCCACATTGTAGTCCGGAACGGCCTTGGACTTCATATAGGAGAAAGCCCTGTCGATTTTGGCAATCATTTCATCGGGATTGAAATCCCCGGACATGATGACGCCCATATTATTGGGAACATAATAATTGTTGAAATATTCCCGGATTGCTGTCAGTGAAGGGTTTTTCAGGTGTTCCACGGTTCCGATAGTTGTCTGTTTCCCGTAATTGTTATTGGGGAAAATAGCGGCAAACATGGCTTCATATACTTTCCGCGGATCATTATCCAGCCCTCTGTTCTTTTCCTCGTACACGGCTTCCAGTTCAGTATGGAAAAGCCGCAGCACTGGCTGCCGGAAACGCTCTGCCTGAACGGCCAGGAACTTGTCGGCTACGTTGGCCGGGATGTCCTCCGTATAGACCGTCTGCTCAAAGGAGGTAAATGCATTGGTACCGTCGGCACCCATTCCCGCCATCATTTTATCATATTCGTTGGCAATGGCATACTTCGAGGCTTCGCCGGAAATTTTATCGATTTCCTTATAAATCTCTTTTCTCTTCGTCTCGTCTTTCGTCTGGTTGTATTTCTCATACAATGCATCGATCCGGTCGAGCAGCGGCTTTTCCTTTGCCCAGTCTTTTGATCCGAACCGGTCGGTCCCTTTGAAAAGCATGTGTTCCAGGTAATGGGCAAGGCCGGTATGATCTGCCGGATCGGTTTTACTGCCTGCTTTGGTGGCAATGTACGTTTGTATCCTAGGGTCCTTTTTGGTCGGGCTCAGGATTACGGTAAGTCCGTTCTTTAAGGTGTAATACCGTGCGGCAGTAGGATCATTGGTTACATACCGGTAAGTATAGCCGTTGGATTGGGCTTCTTTCCACTGGAAATCCTGTCCGTAGGCATATCCGCAGTAACTTGCTGCGGCAATGCTGGTGGCAATGGTTAGTTTTTTTAAAAGATTCATTCCTGAAAAATGATGGTTTTAAGTTGTTGGTTAATTGAGATCTTTCCGGGTATTCCGGCACGCTGTCTGCCGGAATCTTTAACTGTACTGTTGCAGTACTTCTTTTATCCTTCTCATGGCTTCAATAAGCTCTTCTTCGGAAGCCGCATAGGAAAAACGGATGCATTCCGGGCTTCCGAAAGACACGCCGCCCACACAGCCTACCTGTGCCTGTTCCAGCAGGAACATGGCAAAGTCATCGGAATCGGTAATGTGCGTGCCGTTCAGGGTCTTTCCGATATAGTAGGAAATATCAGGGAAGAAGTAGAAGGCGGCTTTCGGCAGGACCACCT